>DATJGA010000116.1:0-9802 GCA_035495395.1 Mycobacteriales bacterium
CAGGGTCGCGCCGCCGGCGGCATGGCCGGCATGAAGCTCGACGCCGGCGCGTTCCTCGTCGGCTTCAGCGCGGTGCCGCTCGCCGGCGACACGCTCTTCGAGGAGCCGGTCGTGGTGACGTGCGGCGGGCTCCCCCCCGAGGGCCGTACGGCGGGCAACGGCGTGGCGAGCTCGGTGAAGGTGACGCCGCTCAGCGAGTACCCGCGCAAGGGCCGGGCCACCGGTGGCGTGCGCTGCCAGCGGCTGCTGTCCGGCGAGGCGCTGCTCGTGCTCGGCTGGGCCGGCACGAACCCGTGGGCAGCCACGGCCACCGGCGACCCGGTGGAGCTGCCGCCGGCCCTCGGCAAGCGCGACGGCTCCGGCTCGCCCCTCGACAAGCCGGTGGCCGCGGTCGGCCGACCGCACGGCTAGCCGGTGCGGGTACCCAGCGTGACCGATTCCGATCACAGGGAGTAGTCGGACGGCAACGCTTCGTCGAGGTTCGCCCACCTAGCGGGTGAATGTTGCCTGTCCCCCTCAACTAACCCTTGGTGACGGGACATCCTCGGCCTTACGTTCGGCCCGGCCCGACAACATCCCGTCGCGCCGCCTGCAGCCCGGAGGATCCGCATGTCCCTCGCTCTCACCAGGGGTCGGCTCGCCGTCCTCGCCGGTGTCTCTCTGTCACTGGCCACCGCCGGTCTCGCCACCGGCGTCACCGGTGGCCCCGGAGCCGGCCCGGCGCCCGGCATCAGCACCCCCTTCCTCGGCCACTTCGGCGTGGTCGGCAGCGGGGCGAGCGAGTCCAAGGAGCTGCAGAACGCGCTCGCGCAGTTCGCCCAGGCCCGCACGGCGCCCACCGGCCTCGTGCCGGCCGGCGCCTACGGCGCGGCCTTCGCCGCCCTGTCGGCGCTGCCGGCCACCGGGTCGAGCACGGAGCTGACGACGCAGGCGTACAACGCCGACGACCTCCGCTACCGCGACCCCTACTTCTCGAACTCGCAGGGCGGCGCGGGCAACGTCGCAGGCCGCATCACCGGGCTCGCGGTCGACGTCGCGCACGGGAAGGTCTACGCGGCGGGCGCCGACGGCGGCGTCTTCCGGGGCAACCTCGGCGCGGCGCCCAACGGCTGGACGCAGATGAGCGACAGCCTCCCCACCCTGAGCACCGGCGACCTCGAGTACGACGCCGGCACCGACACGCTCTGGTACGCCACGGGTGAGGCCAACACCGGCGGCACCAGCTACACGGGCACCGGCGTCTACCGGCTCACCAACCCCAGCGCGCACAGCTTCAGCGCCGCCAACCGCGTCGGTGGCAACGAGCTGGAGAGCACCACCATCAACAAGGTGCGCTTCGACGGGGCGGGCCACGTCTTCGCCGCCACCAGCCGGGGCATCTGGTCGCACTCGACCGGCGGCAACGAGGCCTGGCAGTTCAGGTTCGCCCCGAACCCCAGCTACCTGCCGGGTGGTGCGAACGAGAACGTGGCGAGCGCGCCGTACAAGAACCTCGCGAACGACCTGGCGATCCAGCCCGGCACCAACGGGCAGCGCATGGTGGCGGACATCGCCTGGCGCAGCGGTGACACCTACAACGGCTTCTACCGCTCCAACGACGGCGGCGCCCACTGGGCGAAGGTGAACCCGACCGGCGCCATCAACCCGAAGGAGATCGGCAACGCCGAGTTCTCCTACTCGGCCGACGGCAAGAAGCTCTACACCGTCGTCGAGTCCACCTTCCTGCTGCAGCGCGGCGTGGCAGGTGGCGGCACCGTCCTCGCCGGCGTCTACGTGAGCCCCAACGGCTCCGTCGACGGCCCGTGGAACCAGATCGCCGACAGCAAGAAGCTCGCGAGCAGCGGCTCGGCGCTCAAGCAGTCCATCGGCGGCAAGGGCTACGGCCCGGGCGTGCAGGCCTGGTACAACAACTTCATCCAGGTCGACCCCGCGGACGCCAACCACGTCTGGCTGGGCCTGGAGGAGGTCTACGAGACCGGCAACGGCGGCAGCAGCTGGACGACCCCTGGGCCGTACTGGAACTTCAGCTTCCCCTGCTGGTCCTTCGACCCGGCCCTGAACTCCTGCTCGCCGACGACCCACTCCGACCAGCACTCGATCGCTGTCGGCGGCGGGCGCGTCTGGGTCGGCAACGACGGCGGCGTCTACAGCCGTCCGGTGCGCGGCCACCTCGACGCCGGCGGCCACGCCAGCGACTGGCGCAACCAGAACGAGGGGCTGCACACGCTGCAGTACTACTCGGTGGCGCAGGGCTCGACGACCGACCACGGCAGCGTCATCGCGGGTGGTCTGCAGGACAACGGCGGCTCGCTGCTCCTGGGCGACGACACCGTGATGGGCTCGCCGTTCGGCGGCGACGGCGGCGACATGCTGGTCGACCCGCGGCCCGGCCAGGGCTGCAACATGCTCGACGAGTACGTCAACCTGACGCTGTGGCTCACGAACAACTGCGGCCGCACCGACGGCACCACGCACGCGATCCGCGACGTGAGCCCCGGTGACGTCGGCGCCCGCTTCATCGCGCCGTTCACGGCCGACACCGCGAACCCCGACCACTGGCTCGCCGGTGGGCGGTACGCGTGGACGCAGAACCAGGGCTACGCGATCCAGGACGGCTCGGCCTGGACCCAGGCGTTCGACCTCGGCGCCGGCCACGGAGCCACCGCGACCGCGCTGCAGAACGGCATCGGCTGGGTGAACTGGTGCGGCCCGTGCGACAACACCGGGTTCACGCGTGGCGTGGCGACCAACGCCGGTGGCACGTGGCACCAGGTCGACCTGACGGGCGTGCCGAACCGGTACCTGTCCGGCGTGACGATCGACCCGGCCGACGCGACCGGCATGACCGCCTACCTCGCCGTCAACGGGTTCCGGCGCGCCTTCACCGAGGGCCCCGGCTCCGGCAACGGCCACCTGTGGCGGACCACCGACGGTGGCGCGCACTGGTCCGACCTGAGCGCGGCGCTGCCCGACATCCCGACGTCGAGCTTCGTCATCAACGGCAGCACCTGGTACCTGGCCACCGACCTGGGCGTCCTCACCAGCACCAACGGCGGGGCGAGCTGGAACCGCGTGAGCGGCTTCCCGTACGTCACGGTCATGCAGCTGCGCAAGGGCGCGGACGGCACCATCTACGCCGCGACCCACGGCCGTGGCCTCTGGCGGGTCAGCGCGACGTAGCGGGGGGGAAACACGAAGGCCCGGGTCCAGCGGACCCGGGCCTTCGTCTTTGCGGTGCTTAGAGGGGACGGACGTTCGAGGCCTGCGGGCCCTTCTGGCCCTGGGTGATCTCGAACTCGACCGCCTGGTTCTCCTCGAGGGTGCGGTAGCCCTGCGTCTCGATCGCGCTGAAGTGCACGAAGACGTCGGCGCCACCGTCGGACGGGGCGATGAACCCGAAGCCCTTCTCGGCGTTGAACCACTTCACGGTGCCCTGTGCCATTGCTGTACTGCCTTTCGATCTACGAATCGGGACCGGGCGGTCCCTGGCTGCGCGCGACACTTCCGCGGCGCCTGACTCGGAAGGCAGAACGTACGAGGCAATGCTGTGCAACCGGTCAGAAGGCTACATGAGCGGGGGCGATCGCGCCGCTGCGCAGCACACGCAGGCCGAGAAGGGACGCCAGCACCACGCAGCCGCCCCCGCACGCCGCGACGACGAAGGCCCCGGCTGAGCCGTGCGCGTCGGCGAGCTGGCCGGCCAGCGCGTTCCCGACCGCCACGCCCGCGAAGATCATCGAGCTGTTCCAGGCGAACGCCTCGGTGACGGTCCCGGCGGGCGCGCCGCGGCTGAGCAGCACCGAGTTCACCGCGCTCCACGGGGCGATCGTCGAGCCGGCGAGCACGAGCAGCAGCCCGAGCACCAGCACCGAGGGCGCCAGCAGCGGCAGGACCGCGGCGAGGCCGACCAGGCCGACCAGCACGGGCAGCTGCCGGGTCGCGTCCGAGCGCAGCCGGAGCCCGCCGTACAGCAGGCCGCCGAGCGCCGACCCGCCGCTCCAGACCGCGAGCACCACGCCCGCGACCGAGCGGGGCTGGCCGTGCTCCTCGACGAAGGCGAGGACCCCGACCTCGACCGCGCCGAAGCTCGCACCGACGAGCAGCACGCAGAGCAGGCAGGCCCTGACGAGGGGCGAGACCAGCGGACCGGCGAGGTGGGTGGGCCGGTCCGGGTCCGGCGTGGTCCGCCGTACGACGGGGACGCCGGCCATCACGACGGCCCCCGTCGACGCCACCACCGCGGAGGCCGCGACGGCGGCCGCCGGCGACAGCAGGCCGGTGAGGAGGGCGACGAGGAGCGGACCGGTGACGAAGCAGATCTCCACGAAGACCGCCTCGAGCGAGTACGCCACGGGCAGCAGGCCGGGCTCGAGCAGCCGGCCCCACAGCGCGCGGAGCACCGCGCTCAGGGGCGGCACCGTGACGCCGACGAGCAGCGCCGCGGCCGCGTCGAGCGCGACCGGCGCGTGCCAGTGCGTGAGCGCGATGACCGCGACGAACGCCAGCGGGTGCACGACCGCGCTGCTCACCAGCACCGTCGCCGGGCCCTTGCGGTCCGCCGTCCGCGCCCGCAGCGGGGCGCCGATCGCCACCGCCAGGGCGTAGCTCGCGGCGACGAGACCGGCGCTGGCGTACGACCCGGTGGCCTGCTTCATCAGCAGCAGCAGCGCCAGCGGCGTCATGCCGAGCGACATGCGGCCGACCAGCCCGGCCACGACCGCCGTCCGCGCACCGGCGGGGCGCAGCACCTCGCCGTACCTGCGGAAGACGGTCACGTCCCGACGCTAGTGGCGGATCGCTAGCGTGGCTCCCGAGTTCCGTGACAGGAGGACCGTCATCGCGCGCCCGTGGCTGACCCCGAACCTCAAGGTGCTGTCCGGGGTCTCGCTGCTGCAGGACGCCGCGAGCGAGCTGCTCTACCCGGTGATGCCGATCTTCCTCACCGTCACGCTCGGTGCGCCACCGTCGGTGGTGGGGGCGGTCGAGGGCGTCGCCGAGGGCGTCGCCGCCCTCACCAAGCTGGTGGCGGGACGGGTCGCGGACCGGGTGGCCCGCAAGCCGCTCATCGCGCTCGGGTACGGCCTCGCCGCCGTCGGCAAGCTGCTCGTCGCGCTCGCCACGGTGTGGCCGGTCGTGCTGCTCGGGCGCGGCGTCGACCGGGTCGGCAAGGGCATCCGCGGCGCCCCCCGCGACGCGCTGCTCATGGTCGACGCCGACCCCGCCGCGCGCGGGCGGGTGTTCGGCTTCCACCGCGCGGCCGACACCCTCGGGGCGGTCGTCGGACCGGCACTGGGGCTCGGGCTGTTCTGGCTGCTCGGGCACCGCATCCGGCCGCTGCTGCTCATCGCGGTCGTGCCGGCGGTGCTCTCGGTGCTGCTCGTCGGGCTGGTCCGCGAGGGCGGCCAGGTCGCACCCGCCCAGCACACCGCCGGCCCCCTGCCGGCCGACGTGAAGCGCCTCGTCCTGGTGCTCGGCCTGTTCTCGCTCGTCAACTTCCCCGACGCGCTGCTGCTGCTGCGCGCCCACGACCTGGGGCTGTCCACGACCGCGGTCATCGCGGCCTACCTCGTCTACAACGTCGTCTACGCCGGCCTGGCCTACCCGGCCGGCGCGCTGTCGGACCGGCTGCCGCGGCACCTGGTCTACGCCACCGGTCTGCTGTTCTTCGCCCTCGGCTACCTCGGTCTCGGCCTCATCGGCAACCGGTGGCTGGTGTTCCTCGTCCTCCCCCTGTACGGCGGGTTCGCGGCCTTCACGGACGGCGTCGGCAAGGCGTGGGTGTCCTCCCTCGCGCCGAAGGAGCTGCAGGGGTCGGCGCAGGGCCTGTTCCAGGGCGTCACCGGAGGCGCGATCCTGCTCGCCGGCCTCTGGGCCGGCTTCGCGTGGGGCGACGCGGGACGGCTGCCGCTGCTCGTCTCCGGCGGGGTCGGGCTGCTCACAGCGGGGCTGCTCGCCGTACGAGGAAAGGCCCTCGGCTCGGGGACCTAGGACTCTGCCCCTGGTCCCCCACCCCGACCACAGTGGGGTGTGGAGGTGGTGACCATGAGGAGCATCGTCGTCGGTGTCGAGAACACCGCTGCTGCGGAGCGGGCGCTGGACCGCGCGCTGCTCGAGGCCCGGCGCACCGGTCGCCCCGTGCGGGTCGTGCGTGCCTGGCAGACGCCGGTGTGGGTCGGCGCGGCCATGGGCCAGACCTACGACTACGACGTCTTCGCGGCGCAGGTCTCCTCGGCGGAGGCCGCGCGGATGGAGACCGAGGACCTCGTCGAGAAAGCGCGCGCCCGGTTGCCCGAGGGACCGCCGGTCGAGATCCGCATCACCGTCGCCGAGGGCAGCGCCGGCCACGCCCTCGTCACCGCCGCCGAGGGCGAGGCGCTGCTCGTCGTCGGCTCGCACAGCCGGGCCGGACGGGGCGGGGCGCTGTTCGGCTCCACCACCGCGCACGTGCTGCACCACACCGAGACGCCCGTGATGGTCGTGCCGCACGAGGGCCCCCCGGCCGGCAGCTTCCACACCGTCGTCGTCGGGCTCGACGGCTCCGAGGCCTCGCGCAGCGCGCTGCGCTGGGCGTACCAGGCCGCGCGCGACAACCAGTGCTCGCTCATGCTCGTGCACGCCTGGGAGATCGCGAACGTCCCGGGTGACGAGCACGTCTTCTTCGACTCCGACATCACCGGCTTCGAGGCGACCCTGCGGGCCTGGCTGCTCGACGAGGCGCACGAGGTGCTCGACGTCGACGACGTCCAGGTCATCGCGCTGCACGGCAGCCCGAGCCGGATGCTCGTCAGCACGGTGGGCCCGGACGACCTGCTCGTCGTCGGCTCACGGGGCGAGGGCGGCTTCGCCGGGCTGCACCTGGGCTCGGTGTCGACGCAGTGCGCGCGGCACGCGACCGGGGTCGTGACCGTGGTGCGCGCCGGGGAGGAGCGGCTGGCGGACGTCCGCTGACCGTCCCTAGACTCCCTAGAACACGTTCTAGGGAGTCTCTCCGTGCGCTACGGCATCGTCCTGTTCACCAGTGACCGCGGCATCACCCCGGCAGCGGCGGCGCGGGCCGCCGAGGACCACGGGTTCGACACGTTCTACGTGCCGGAGCACACCCACATCCCGGTGAAGCGCGAGGCCGCGCACCCCGGGACGGGTACGGCGGAGCTGCCGGACGACCGGTACTCCCGCACCCTCGACCCGTGGGTGTCCCTCGCGACCGCGGCCGCGGTGACGTCGCGCATCCGGCTCGCCACCGCCGTCGCCCTGCCCTACGAGAGCGACGCCATCACCCTGGCCAAGACCATCGCGACCCTCGACCACCTCTCCGGCGGCCGGGTCACCCTCGGCGCGGGCTTCGGCTGGAACACCGACGAGATGGCCGACCACGGGGTCCCGGGCAACCGGCGGAAGACGGTGCTCCGCGAGTACCTCGAGGCGATGCGCGCGCTGTGGACCCAGGAGGAGGCGTCGTACGACGGGGAGTTCGTCTCGTTCGGCGCGAGCTGGGCCTACCCGAAGCCGGTGCAGGGGCACGTGCCCGTGCTCCTCGGCGCAGGCGGCACGGAGAAGAACTTCAGCTGGCTGGTGGAGCACGCGGACGGCTGGATCACCACCCCCCGCGAGGTGGAGATCGACGACCAGGTGGCGCAGCTGCAGGCGATGTGGACCGCCGCCGGTCGGGCCGGTGCCCCCGAGGTCGTGGCGCTGGCCGTGAAGCCGGACCCGGAGCGCATCGCGCACCTCGCCGGTGTCGGCGTCACCGAGTGCGCGTTCGGGCTGCCGGACAAGAGCGAGGACGAGGTCGTGGCCTACCTCGGGCGGCTGCGCGCCAAGCTCGAGGCCTGACACGCGCCAAGGGCGCAGCGACCGGAGTCGCTGCGCCCTTGGCGAAGGGGGTCGTGAGGCGTCAGTAGAACCGACGCGTGGTGCCACCGATCGGCACGAAGTTCAGGACCAGGCCCACCAGCAGGAGGATGAAGCCCAGCGTCGTGGCAAGCGGTACACCGGCGATGAGGCCGATGAGGAGAAGCACGAGTCCGAGGATGACCATGAGGTGTTCCTTCCGGGGAGGGGGCGTTCGGCTGAGGAAGCCGGCTCAGTAGACGTCGCGGTCCACGACGGTGCGGGTGGTCGTCGCGGCGGGACCGTCGACGACGGTGCGGCGACGCGGCGCGAAGATGACGAGGTCGACCAGGAGGCCGAGCGCCCCCACGATCATGAGGATCACACCGACGGTGGTGATGTCGATGCCGTTGACGCTCGCGTTCACCGCGAAGGCCAGCACGGCGCCTACCGCGATGAAGAAGATGCCGATGCCGATGCCCATTGCTGCGCTCCTTTGTGAGTCGAGCTTTCCTAACTGAGCGGTGATCTACCCGAGCCCCCTGCGCGTAAACGGCTCACGACTCTGCGCGATCATGCAAACTCCTTTAAACATCGGACATCTCAGGCCTCCGCCAGGGTTTCGTCACCCTGACGGTGTGGCAGCGGGCGTCGCCTCGGTCGGGCTGGGGCTCGCCTCGGTCGGCGCCGGTGTCGTCGGCTGCGCGGTCGGTTCGGGCGTGGCGGTGGCGGACTCCCCCGGGGTCGGTGCGGCCGTCACGACGACTGCTGCCGAGGCCGAGGGCGTCGGGCTGGCCGAGGCGGTTGCCGTCGTGACGCCGTCCACCAGGCCGGCGTCGGTGAGCACCTGAAGCACCTCGGTCTGCACCTGCTGCACCGCCTCCCAGAGCTGCTGGGTGTCCAGGCCCTGCAGGTCGTCCAGCGCGCTCAGCGCTGCTGCGAGCTGGTCGTAGACCTGCTGGGACGGCAGGGCGTTCAGGGTCGCCACCAGCTGCACGGCCAAGGCCGTCGTCGCGCACTGGAGGCAGTCGGCGTTGGCCGCGACCGCGGCGTTGAGGGGCGCCACGACGTCGGTCTGACCGACGACGAGGACGACCTGGAAGGCCACTGCCACCGTGGTGCAGTACGAGCAGGAGGCCAGGGCGTAGGCGGTGTTCGCGTTGGTGACCGCGCTCCCGTCCGTCACCGTGACGAGCGCGTAGGCGACGTCGTAGACGGTGCCGCCGTCCTTCGTCCCGAGGGCCAGCGCTTGGTTGTCGCCGGGTCGCGGCGCGTCCGGCAGCTGGAACGGGAAGGCGGTCGCCGCGCTCGGCTCCGCGCCGCTGCCGGTGGCGAGGACCGCCTGCGTCCCGCCCTCACCGGGCACCAGCAGCAGGGTGGGGCCCTCGCCGTCGCGCGGCACGAGCGCCGGCGCCAGGACCTGGTGCGGCACCGCGGCCGGCTGCGACACCAGGCTGCCCAGGGTCCCGCGCTCCGAGGCCTGCACCGCGCGGTACTGGCCGGACGGCCACCACACGCCGAGCAGCAGCAGCAGTGCGACGAGTGCCGCGACCACGACGACGGCCCGCTGCCGCGGCCGGTCGGCGGTCGCGACCCAGACCCGCTCGCCCGCCCGGCGTACCAGGCGCAGCGTCATGTAGGCCACGGCGAACACGGGCAGCACGAGCGCGACCAGCTTGAGCAGCGCGGCACCCGAGACGACCGGGTCCCAGGTCGTCAGCCGGGCGGCCTGCACCCGGCCACCCGCCCACGCCGTGGCGACGAGCCGCGGGAACAGCAGCACGCCGGTGAGCACCATGGACGCCAGCAGCGGGACGACGAGCACGGTCCACGCCATGACCGTCCAGCGCGCGCCGCGACGCAGCGGCGACGGGTCGCGCCAGTGCCACGGCAGCAGCCGCTTCACCGTCGGGCCGAGGTGGTGGAACAGGTCCGGCACGCCGGTGAGGTCGGCGAGCAGGTGGTACCCGTC
>DATJGA010000117.1:0-2260 GCA_035495395.1 Mycobacteriales bacterium
CCAGGCCGTGGAGCTCGTCGTCTCCACGCAGTTCGGCAGCACCAGCATGCTGCAGCGCAAGCTGCGCGTCGGCTTCGCCAAGGCCGGCCGGCTCATGGACCTCATGGAGAGCCGCGGCATCGTCGGCCCGTCCGAGGGCTCGAAGGCGCGCGACGTGCTGGTCGCCCCGGACGAGCTCGAGAGCACCCTCGTCCTGCTGCGCGGCTGAGGTGTGCTTCCCGGACGGCGCCCTGGCGCCGCGCTCGCCCCGGGCCGGTACGGCGGGACCTGACCGCGCGCTCACGCTGACCGCCGCCGACGGCGCCGTGCTCATGGCGCACGAGGCGCGCAGCGCGTCGCCCGCGCAGGTGGGTGTGGTCGTCATGCCGGACGTGCGGGGGCTGCACGCCTACTACCGCGAGCTGGCCGTGCGGATGGCCGAGGTCGGCTGGGACGCCGTCGCGATCGACTACTTCGCGCGGACCGCCGACACCGACGACCGCAGCGAGGGCTTCGACTTCATGAGCCACGTGCAGCAGGGCACGCCGGAGGGCATGGCGCTCGACGTGCAGGCGGGCGTGGCGCACCTGCGTGAGCTGGGCGTGGAGCGCGTGTTCACGCTCGGCTTCTGCATGGGCGGCGGGTTCTCGTGGCGGCAGAGCGCGGACACCCCCGGGCTCGCCGGGTGCATCGGGTTCTACGGGCGCTCGGTGCAGCCGCTGGCCGTGATCGACCGGATGACCGCGCCGCTGCTGCTCCTGCAGGCCGGGGCGGACCCGCACATCCCGGCCGAGGACACGCGGCAGGTCGTGGACCGCGCCCCGGTCGAGGCCGAGCTGCACGTGTTCCCCGGGATGCCGCACTCGTTCTTCGACCGCACCGCCCCGCAGCACGCTCAGGCGTGCGACCGGGCGTGGGACCTCGTCGAGGCGTTCGTGGCCCGTCACGGGGGCTGAACGCCGTACCTGATCAAGGCGCTTTGTCGCCACGCCGATGGCGGTCCTAGACTGTGGCCTGCCCTTTCTTCCCCCGAGAGGTTCCTACCGTGCCGTCCGACGAGCCCACGCTCGGCGCAGCCCTGCGCGCCGCCCGTGAGGAGTCCGGCCAGACCGTCGAGCAGGTCAGCGCCGAGACCCGCATCCGCGCGACCCTCATCCGCGACCTCGAGTCCGACCAGTTCGCCTCCTCGATGGGCGCCGTGTACGCGCGCGGCCACGTCAAGTCGATCGCCGTGGCGGTCGGCGCCGACCCCGCGCCGCTGCTCGCGCTGTTCGACCGGGCCCAGCCCGCCGAGGACGCGCCGACCATCGTCGAGGTGGCCTCCGCGACCGCTCCGGTGGGCTTCGACGGCAGCGCCTTCGCCGCCTCCGCCCACGCGCTGCGCCCCGAGCGCCGCACGCCGCGCTGGGGCACCGCGCTCATCGGCGCAGCAGCCGTGCTGCTCCTGCTCATGGGCATCGGCTTCGCGAACGGCCACGGCAAGACCCCGACGACGGTCGCCGGGCCGCCCGCGTCCGCGACCACGCCCACGCCGTCGACCGTGCACACGCCGGCTCCGGACTCGGTGGCCTCCAAGCCGGCGGTGACCGGCGCGCAGCTGCGGCTGCGGCTCATCGGCGGCGCCTCCTGGGTCAGCGTGAGCAACGCGCTCGGCAAGACGCTGTTCGAGGGGACGCTGCGTGACGGCATGTTCCGCGACTTCAGCGACGCGAGCCGGCTCAAGGTCGTCATCGGCAACGCGGCGCCGGTCAACCTCAACTGCGGGGGCAAGGACAGCGGTCCCGCCGGCGGCCGGGGCCAGGTGAAGCGCTTCGAGTGCACCCAGGCCGGGCTCAAGCCCCTCTAGTGCCCCGCCTGTCGCTCGTCACCCTGGGCTGCGCGCGCAACGAGGTCGACTCCGAGGAGCTGGCCGGGCGGCTGGACGCCGTAGCGCTCGGCCAGGCAGCCGACGGCCACGACGGCCTTGGTGACCCCGTTGCCCTTCAGGTCGGAGGCGGCGAGCAGGGTGTCGATCGAGTCCTTCTTCGCGCTGTCCACGAACCCGCAGGTGTTGACGACGACCACGTCCGGGGCGTCGTCGGTGAGCACCCAGCCGGCGGCGTCGAGCCGTCCTGCCAGCTCCTCGGAGTCGACCTCGTTGCGCGCGCAGCCCAGCGTGACGAGCGACAGGCGGGGCACTAGAGGGGCTTGAGCCCGGCCTGGGTGCACTCGAAGCGCTTCACCTGGCCCCGGCCGCCGGCGGGACCGCTGTCCTTGCCCCCGCAGTTGAGGTTGACCGGCG
>DATJGA010000118.1:0-9727 GCA_035495395.1 Mycobacteriales bacterium
CCGGGTGACCGCCTCCGCGCTCGCCCGAGCGACCCCCTGCCTGGTGTTCGAGCCGTTGTGGGCGCCGAGCACGACGTTCGGCATGGTCCGCAGCGGGCTGCTCGCGGGCAGCGGCTCGACCTCGAACACGTCCAGCCCGGCACCGGCGATGGTGCCGGCGGCCAGCGCCTCGACCAGCGCCGGCTCGTCCACCAGCGGGCCCCGGCCCACGTTCACGAGGAAGGCGTCGGGCTGCATGAGCGACAGCGCCGCCTTGTCGATCATGTGGTGCGTCTCGGGCGTGAGCGGGCTGGCCAGGACGACGAACCTGCTGGTGCGGAGCAGCTCGTCGAGGTCCAGCAGCTGCACGCCGCTCTCGGCGGACAGCGCCGGGTCGGCGTACGGGTCGTGCGCGACGACGTCCATGGCGAAGCCGTTGCCGCGGCGCGCGATGGCGCGGCCGATCGACCCGAGGCCCACGACGCCCAGCCGCTGCCCGGCCAGGGAGATGCCCTCGACCTTGGGCCAGTCACCGGCCCGGACCGCCGCGTCGACCGCGTGGTGGCCGCGGGCGAGCAGCAGCACGTAGCCGAAGGCGCAGTCGGCCACCTCGTCGCCGAAGACGGCCGGGGTGTTCCGCACCACGACCCCCGCGGCGGCGGCCGCCGCGTGGTCGACCGAGTCCATCCCGATCCCCCAGCGGATGATCACCTTGAGGTCGGGCGCCGAGCCGATGACGTCGGCCGTGAGGGGGTCGTCACCGGCGATCATGCCGACCACGCCCGGCAGCAGCTCCTTGAGCTCGTCCTCCTCGAAGAACTGGCCGCGCAGCGGGGGGGAGAGCACGTCGTACCCGGCCGCGCGCAGCCGCGCCTCGTGGACCGGCAGCTCGACCTGCATCTGCTTGCAGGTCACCAGGACGCGCGGCTGCGTCATGCCGACGCGCGCATCGCGGCGACGGCCTGCGCGAGCTGGAAGTCCGACTCCTCGTCGATGTCCAGCGCCTCCTGCGGGGGGACCTCGACGAGCAGCGGCCGCTCACCGATGCGGTTGCGCCGCGTCCGCAGCGTCTCCGGCGTGAAGACGTAGAAGCAGGAGTTCTCGAGGTAGACCGGCGGCAGGTCCTGCGTGCGCAGCAGCACCGCCGGGTCGTGGTTGATGGGCTGGGCGTCCGCGGTCCAGAGCCGCGCCTGCAGCCGGGTCACCCCGAACGCCGAGTCGCAGCCGTTCTCGCCGGCGAGGAAGCGCTCGAGCGCGCCCGAGATCGTCTCGGCGGACAGGAACGGGTTGGTCGAGTGCGTCTGCAGCAGCACGTCGGCCTGCACCTGCTCCGCGGTGTTGAGCAGGACGTCGTTCATGGGGATCTCGCCCGCTCGCAGGTGCTCGGGGCGGACCAGCACGCGGACCGTGGGGAAGGCCGCCTTCACGTCGTCGATGATCACGTCGCTGTCCGTGTCGATGACGACCTCGTCGACCTGCTTCACGTCCAGCAGCGCCTGCACGACGTGGTGGAACAGCGGCTTCCCGGCGAGGGGGCGGTAGTTCTTGCCCGGCACCCGCTCGCTGTTGTGCCGCATCGGCACGACCGCGACGACCCGGGTCATGACCCCTCGCCGTCGTAGTCGATCCGCTTCCCGGGCTCCTCCTGAGCGGTAGGCAGCGTCAGGTCGAGCGGGTAGTAGAAGCGCTTGCGCAGCTCGTCAGTCAGGGCGGACTCCGAGCGGAAGCCCTCCCACGCGCCGAGGAACTGCGCGACGCGGAAGGCGGGGATGCCGAGCAGGTTCGCGCTGAGCTGGCGCTCGCGGATGGCGTGCCAGTAGTCGGTGCCGACGTTCGCGAGGGCCAGCCGCGCGGCCTCCAGGGCGGAGAGCCGCTTCTGCTTGTCACCCATGATCCGGGCGTACGCGATCGCCTCGCGGCGGTACCGGTTCCGGATCCGGTCCCACGGCTCCTCGTGCACGTGCACCACGGGCGCCTCGGCGACGTACGCGACGGCGTACCCCTTGCCGATGGCGCGGTCGGCGAACTCGAGGTCCTCCAGACCGGTCAGCTCCTCGTCGTACCGGAGCTCGGCCCAGACGTCACGGCGCACCGCGGCGTTGGCGTTGTTGCTGAACGGGTGCCCCTGGTCCCACATGGACTCCTCGGGGAACCACTTGAGCATGACCCGCGACTCGGAGTACTTGGTACGGCGGTCGCCGACCTGCCGGCCGTAGACGACGGCGGTCTCGGGCCGCTCGAACGGCGCGAGCATGTGCTCGATGTAGGTGTCGTAGACGGGGTACACGTGCGCCGACAGGAAGAACAGCAGCTCGCCGGAGGCCGCCTCGCAGCCCCAGTTCAGGGCGCGCCCGAAGGAGAACTGCTCCTTCGGGATGCGGACGACCTTGCAGCCGTAGTGCTCGGCGATGTCCACCGTCGCGTCCGTCGAACCGGAGTCGACGAGGATGATCTCGTCCGGCTGCACGGTCTGGTGGCCCAGACCGGCGAGCAGCCTCCCGATGTGACGCTCCTCGTTCAGCGCACGGATGACCACGGAGGAGGTCGGCAAGAGTTCTCCTGGAGAGAGTGGGGATCGGGTCGATCATAGCGAGGCGGGGTCCCTCTCCCGACGGCCCGCTGCACGCCACGGCCCCGCTGACCTAGAGTCGGACGACGCCACGGGCAGGGAGCGGACGAGTGGAGCACGGGCACGGCTTGTTGATCCAGGCCCTCGAGCAGCTGCGGCCGGAGTGGCTGACGCGCGGCGGCATCACCGTGCTGGAGGTGGGCAGCTCTCGCGAGCCGCTGCCGAACCAGGACTCGACGCGGATCCTCGCCCGGTTCTGCCAGGAGCGCGACTGGCGCTTCACCACGTGCGACATGGACCCGGAGAACACGGCGCGAGCGGCCAAGCTCTTCGCCGACATGGGCGTCGACTTCGCCGCGGTCACCGCTCTCGGCGAGGAGTACATCGCCGGCAAGCGCAAGGCGTTCGACGTCGTGTACCTCGACGCGTACGACTTCGACCACGGCAAGCACAGCGAGCAGCGCCAGCAGCGCTACGAGGAGTTCCTGGGCAGCCGGATCGACCAGCACGCGTGCGAGGTCATGCACCTGAAGGCGATGCAGGGGCTCAACCGGGCCGGCCGCCGCCGGTGCCTCGTCGTGATCGACGACACGTGGCGCGAGTCGCCCGACGGACCGTGGCTGGGCAAGGGACCGCTGGCCGTTCCGTGGGCGCTGCGCAACGGGTGGAGCATCGCCCTCGAGACCTCCGAGCACCGCGCCGTCGCGCTCCAGCTCGACCCGCTCCTCCGCGCGCCGCACCGCCACCTCGCCCGTCTGCTCCGCGGCGCGTGGCAGCGGGTCCACCCCACCGACGACACCGGCGCGTCCGGGCAGGGGCTCGGGGCCCCCGCGATCGGGCCGGACGCCGAGCCCGCCGGCGACGAGAGCGACGCCGACGTCCTGCAGCGCCAGTACGCCAAGGTCGTGGACCGGCTGGCGCTCCCCGAGACCGTGAACGTCCTGGAGATCGGCGCCGCCGAGGGGAGCTCCACCGAGGCCCTCCGGCAGGCCCTGGGCGAGCGGCTCGGCAGCTACCAGGTGCTCGAGGGAGCCGACATCGCGGCGGTCGAGGACCGCTCCCTCGACCTGGTCCTGGCGCAGTCGTCCTGGAGCCGCCTCAGCCTGTACGACCAGTACCGCTACCTGCGCGACCTGCGGGACAAGCTCAAGCACCGCGCTCCCGTGTTCGTGAACGGGCTGTTCGTGCTCGGCGCCGGGGACGGCTGGACGTGGAACCGCTTCCGCCGCCGGATGCACCAGGTCGAGCACGACATCCCCGGCGACTACCACGAGTTCACCTCGATCAGCACCCTGACGGAGATGCTCGCCAGGCTGGGCTACGAGGACATCACGATCTTCAGTCACGGGTTCCTGGCGCGCCGCGGCGGCCTGGTCCTGGACCAGTACCACGCCCAGCTGCCCCGGGGCATGGACTTCCAGTACCGCAGCAGCCTCGACGACTGGCTCAGCTCCGGTACGGCGGTCCCGGGCCACCTGCCGCCGGTGCGGGTGACCGCGGCGCCGTCGTCGAGCCGGCTGAGCCGGGCGCGCGGCAGCCTTCGGGAGCAGGGCGGGAAGCTCAAGCGACGACTGCGGTGACGGCCCGGGCCACCTGGACCGCCGTACCCGTCGGGGACGAGCGGCACCGGCTCGGCGAAGGGCCCCACTGGGACGCGGAGCAGGGTCGGCTCTCGTGGGTGGACATCGCCGCAGGCGCCCTCTGGGTGCAGCAGGACGGCACCACCCGCAGCTGGGCGCTGGGCGAGCCGCTCGGCGTCGCCGTGCCGCACGCGGACGGCGGGTGGGTCTGCGGCCTCGGCCGCGGCATCGCTGTCGTGGACGACTCCGGCACCGTGCTGCGCCGCGTCGAGCTGGAGCCCGCCGAGGTCCGGATGAACGACGGCGCGTGCGACCCGCGCGGCCGCTTCTTCGTGGGCAGCAAGGCGCACGACAACCGCCCCGGCGCCGGGTCGCTGTGGCGGCTCGCCCTCGACGGCAGCGTCACCAGGGCGCTCGACGGGCTGACCATCTCCAACGGCCTCGGCTGGAGCCCCGACGGCACGACGATGTACGTGACCGACTCGCTCCCCGGCCGGGTCGACGCCTACGCCTACGACGTGGAGACCGGCGAGCTCGGCGACCGGCGGCCCTTCCTCGCCCTCGCGCCCGGCGACGGCTCGCCGGACGGGCTGGCCGTCGACGCAGCCGGCGACGTCTGGGTCGCGGTCTGGGGAGGCGGCGAGGTACGGCGGTTCGCGCCGACCGGCGAGCAGACCGGCGTGGTGCGCGTGGGGTCCTCGCTGGTGACGAGCTGCGCCTTCACGGGCGCGGACCTGACGACCCTCACCGTCACCACCGCGTGGGACGAGCTCACCGACGAGCAGCGCGCGCAGGAGCCGGACGCCGGTCGGCGGTACGTCGCCGAGGTGGGCGTGCGGGGCACCGCGGGCGAGCCCTGCCGCGCGGCCGGCTGGAGCGCCTAGGAGCCCCTGCGCCGCAGCACGGCCGCGATGAGGAGGTTCCGCAGCCGTCGCACGAGCGAGGCGGAGCGGATGCGGGCGAGGACGTCGTGCGTCCGCCGGGAGGCCCCGGTCAGGCCGACCAGCACGAGCGAGAAGTCCCCCCTCCTGGTCTCCTGCACCCGGAAGTGCGAGCCCGCGACGCGGGTGAGCCGCGGACGCGTCGGCAGCGCCGGCCGGTCGCCCACCCCGGGGTCGAGGGTCAGCGGGCTCACGTTCACCTCGTCGCCGACCCGGGCCTGCACCGTGACGTCGTACTGCAGGTCGACGAGGCCGACCGGCCGCACCGCGGTCCGCAGGTCCAGCAGCGCCGTCCAGCGGAGCTCGTCGCCCGCGCGACCCAGCTCCGACACCGGGTGGGTGCGGCCGACGGACGGCAGCCGGTGCGGCCCCAGCCGCAGCGCCAGCGAGGCGCCGGCCAGCCGTCCGAGCTGGTCGAGCGTCGACCCCGACACCCGGAGCCGGCCGTCCTCGTCGCGGACGTCGGTGACCCGGTGGAAGTACGGGAAGTCCTTGTGCGCCAGGGAGTCCAGCCCGAGGTCCGTCACGTCGAGCACCGCCCGGCCCTCCTCGCTGTCGAGGTGGGCGGCGCCCCAGAAGAGGCGGCCGTCCCGGCGTACCAGGGGCTGCGACACCTTGCCGCCCTGCCGGAGGTAGCGGAACGTCGTGCGCACGCCGTCGACGTCGCGGTGACGGACGTAGAAGACCTCGATGGCGTTCACCCGACCGGCGAGCAGCGGCGCCGACGGGTCGAGGTCCGCGAGGTAGCCGGCCAGCAGCTCCAGGGCCTCGGCCTGCCAGGCCGGGTCGCGCCGCACCAGCTCGTTGACGTGGAGCCGCAGGTCGTGCCGGACGAACTTCACGTCCTTGGCCAGCTTCAGCTCGCGACGGCCGTGGGCGGCGTACAGGCCGTCGATGCGGCGGTTCGCCTCGATCCGGTCGGCGAGGTTGGCGAGGTCCCCGAGCCGGTTGGTGATCGAGGTCGCGTCGGAGTCGTCGACGTACCAGGTGTAGACGCGGGTGGGGACGATGACGAACCGGCGGGCGAGCAGGTACGCCTCCGCCGTGAAGACGAGGTCCTCGTAGTGCATCTCCTCGGGGAACGAGAGCCCGTTCGCGAGCAGGAACTCCCGTCGCCAGCACTTGTTGGTCGACAGGGAGTCGTTGACGAAGTCCGGCTTGGCGGCGATGCCGTCGACGACCTCGCGCCGCGCGTAGAGCTCCGGCTTCCACGTCGTCTCGCGGCCGTTCTGCGCCAGGTGCACGCGGACGGTGACGCCGGCCGCGAAGTCGGCGCCCTCCTCGCGGGCCGCCTGGGACAGCACCTCGCAGGCGCGCGGCGTCAGCTCGTCGTCGGAGTCGAGGAACATGACGTACTCGCCCCGGGCGTGCGCGACGCCGACGTTCCGCGGGCGGCTGCACCCGCCGCTGTTGGTCTCCAGGTGGAGCGCGCGGACCCGGTCCGGGTGCGCGGCCGCGAGCGCGTCGGCGACCTCCCCGGTGCCGTCGGTGCTGCAGTCGTCGACGACGACCACCTCGACGGCCCGGTGCGACTGGCGCAGCACCGACGCGACGGCGCGGGGCAGCCGGTCCGCGTCGTCGAACGCGATGACCACGACGGTCACCTCAGGTGTCGTGGCCTGCACGTCGCCGAGCGTAGACGTGCGGTCCGGCCCGGCGCTCCGCCTAGGCTGCAGGCATGAGCTGGTTGGTCACCGGTGGCGCCGGGTACATCGGCGGCCACGTCGTCAGGGCCATGCAGGACGACGGCGAGCAGGTCGTCGTGCTCGACGACCTGTCGACGGGCGAGCGCCACCGCGCCGGGACGGCGCCCCTCGTCGTCGGCTCGGTCCTCGACGGCGACCTGCTGCGCCGCACGCTCAAGGAGCACGGCGTGACCGGCGTCGTGCACGTCGCCGCGAAGAAGGCGGTCGGCGAGTCCGTGGAGCGGCCGCTGTTCTACTACGAGCAGAACGTCGAGGGCCTGCGGGTGCTGCTCGACGCGGTCGTGGACGCCGGCGTCGAGAGCTTCCTGTTCTCCTCCAGCGCGGCGGTCTACGGCACCCCCGACGTGGACCTGGTGTCCGAGCAGACGGCCTGCCTGCCGCAGAGCCCGTACGGCGAGACCAAGCTGGTCGGCGAGCGCATGATCGCCTCCGTGGCCCAGGCCACCGGCCTGCGGTACGCCAACCTGCGGTACTTCAACGTCGCCGGCGCGGCGGCTCCCGAGCTCGCGGACACCGGCTGCGCCAACCTCGTGCCGATGGTGCTCGAGCGGATCACGTCCGGGCAGCGGCCGCGCATCTTCGGCGACGACTACGACACGCCCGACGGCACCTGCGTGCGCGACTACATCCACGTCTCCGACATCGCGTCGGCGCACGCCGCGGCCGCGGCGCGCCTGGGATCAGGCGACCTCCAGGCCGTGACGCTGAACATCGGGCGCGGCGAGGGCGTCTCCGTGCGCGAGATGGTCGAGCTCATCCGCACGACCACGGGCACCGCCGGGGACCCGGCCTCGGAGCCGGTCGTCGAGCCGCGCCGCGCCGGCGACCCGGCGCGCATCGTCGCGTCGGCGGAGGCCATCGCGCAGGTGCTGGGCTGGCGCGCCCGGCACGACGTGCAGGAGATGGTCGCCTCCGCGTGGGAGGGCTGGCAGGCGCGCTCCGCGACCTAGCGGTCGAGGTCCTCGTTGTAGGCCTTGAGGGTCTCCTCGATGCCCGCGTCGAGGACCAGCTCGCCGTGCCGCAGGTAGATGCCGCGCGTGCAGAAGCGAGTGAGGTTGATCTCGCTGTGCGACACCATGAACAGCGTCCGGTTGCCGCTGAGCAGCTCCTCCATCCGCAGCATGCACTTCTCCTGGAACTTGCGGTCGCCGACCGCGAGCACCTCGTCGACGAGCAGGATCGGCTCGTCGAGCGTCGTGACCACCGAGAACCCGAGCCGCACCTTCATGCCGCTGGACAGGTGGCGGAAGGGGGTGTCGATGAAGTCCTCGAGCTCGGCGAAGCCGATGATGTCGTCGAACCGGTCGTCGATCGCCTCCTTGCTGAGGCCGTGCAGGCCACCCGTCAGGTAGACGTTCTCGCGGCAGGTCATCTCGCCCTGGAAGCCACCGGTGAGCTCGATGAGGGGCGCGACCCCGCCGTGCACCTGCACCTCGCCCTCGTCGGGGATCATCACGCCGGCGATGAGCCGCAGCAGCGTGCTCTTGCCGCTGCCGTTCGCCCCGACCAGCCCGACGGCCTCCCCCTCGGTGACGCTGAAGGTGGCGTCGCGCACCGCCCAGAACGTCTCCTTGGGCGCGGTCGAGCGGCCCTTGAAGAGGATCTCCCGCACCGAGATGTTCCGCTTGCGGTTGCGGTAGAACTCGATGCCGAGGCCGTTCGCCTCGATGAGTGTGCGCACCTCAGATCTCCTTGAGGACGGTGCCCTCGAAGCGCTTGAACACCAGGTGCCCGAGCACCAGCACCAGCACGCTCATGACGGTCGTGAAGACGTAGACGTGCCAGGACAGCAGGTCCTGCTGCCACAGGCCGGCCCGGTAGAGCGTGAGGATGCCGGCCATCGGGTTGAGCTTGCCCGCGATGGGGATCCAGTGCTGCTTCGGCGCGACGTGGTTGAGGCTGTACAGCACGGGCGTCAGGTAGAACGCCATCCGCAGGATGATGCGCACGACGCGCTGCACGTCGTCGGCGAGCACGGTGAGCGGCGCGACGATGAGCGCGACGCCGAAGCTCAGCATGAACTGCAGGAGCAGGCCGAGCGGGAACAGCGCCAGCCGCCAGTTCACGCCGTGCTGGTAGTAGACGGCGAAGAGCACGACGACCGGCAGCGCCAGCAGGAACTCGAACATCTTCGAGACGACGGTGCGCGCGACCCAGATCTCGCGCGGCACGTTGGCGGACCGCACGATCTTCGCCTCACCGGTGAGGCTGCGGCAGCCCTCGGTGACCGCGGAGGAGAACCAGTTCCAGCCGAGCATGCCGACGAGCAGGTAGAGGATGTACGGCGTCTCGCCGATCTTGCGGACGCCGATGAGCACCTGGAAGACGAAGGCGTAGACCAGCGCCATCATGAGCGGGTCCAGCACGCTCCAGACGTAGCCGAGCCAGGCGCCGGCGTACCGCAGCCGCAGGTCCCGCCGTACGAGCAGGAGGAGGACGCGGCGCCACGTGGCGAGCTCGGACACGGTCACGGCCACGGGCGGCAGGTGCTCCTCTCAGGGGCCCAGTCGACACGGGCCGATACATTCTTCCACGTGCCCAGCTGGACCCGAGGACCGCGATGACGTTGCAGGTGACCATCCTCGCGGCGGGCATGGGCACCCGGCTCGGTCGGCCCTGGCCCAAGCCGCTCACGCCGCTTCGCGACGGGCGCAGCATCATGGCCCAGCAGATGGACAACATCCGGAGCGCCCTGGATGGTTCCGCGCGGGTCACGGTGGTCGTCGGCTTCAAGCTCGAGCTGATCATGGAGGCGTTCCCGGACGCGGTGTTCGTCTACAACGAGGCCTACGACCAGACCAACACCTCGAAGAGCCTGCTGAAGGCGCTGAAGACCTCGTTCGACGGCGGCGTGCTCTGGATGAACGGCGACGTGGTGTTCGACGCCGCGCTGCTCACCCGCGTGCTCCCGCTCGTCGAGGACGACCGGTCGTTCGTGTGCGTCAACCACGC
>DATJGA010000119.1:0-8752 GCA_035495395.1 Mycobacteriales bacterium
GTCCCGGTGTGGTGCGGCGGGATGCTCGAGACCGGCATCGGCCGCGCCGCCAACGCCGCGCTCGCCTCGCTCCCCGGCTTCACGCTGCCGGGCGACGTGTCCGCGTCGAACCGCTACTACGCGCAGGACCTCACGCCGCCGTTCGTGCTCGAGGACGGGCACCTCACCGTGCCCACCGAGCCCGGCATCGGCGTGGACCCGCTCCCGGACGTGCTGGCCTCCCTGGTGACCTCCCGGGAGCAGCTCCTCTAGCCGAGGGCGTCGATGCGCTCGGCGAGCCGGGTGTCGAACTTGGTGATCTGGTTGTGCGCGTCGTGCGTGCAGCACGTCACGGTCACGAGCTTCCACTTGATGGTGATGTCCGGGTGGTGGTTGAGGTCCTCCGCCACCAGCCCGACCTTCTGCACCCAGGCGAGCGCGTCGAGGAAGGTCGTGAGCTTCCGGGTGGTGGTGAGCCGGCCGTCGACCACGGACCACTCAGGAAGCTCCTTGAGTGCTGCCGCGATCTCGTCCTCGGTGAGTGGGGTCAGCATGCTGCCGCCTTCAGCTTGTCGATGGAGTCGTCGTCGCACGTGTCCCAGAACCCGCCTACGACGTCCTCGACCTGCTCGAAGGACTCGGCGGCGTAGAGGAGGTCCTGGTACACGGTGATGTCGTACTCCGTCGTACCCATCTTGGAAAGGTCCAGCGGCTCCACACGCATGCTGCGGAACTCCTCGATCTCCCCCGGGCTGGACAGGATCCCGGCGCCGTACGTGCGCAGCTCGCCGTCCTCGTGCAGCACCCCGAACTCGAGGGTGAACCAGAAGACCTTGCTCACGAACTGCAGCGCCTCCTCGCTCTCGACCCGCCGGGCGGCGCGCCCGGCCGCCTCGTACAGCGCGGTGTACCGGGGGTGCGCCAGCGTGCAGCCGTGCCCGACCACCTCGTGCAGCACGTCGGGCTCGGGGGTGTAGAGCGGCACGCTGTGGTGCCGCAGGTACTGGGTGGACCAGAACCTGCGGTCGGCCAGCGCGCCGTAGAACTCGCGCAGCGGGACCAGCCCCGCCGCCGGCTGGTACCGGAACCCGGTCAGCGGCTCGAGCAGGTCGCTGACCTCCTCGAGCTGCGGGACGCGGTCCGTGGGCAGCCCGAGCCGCTGCTTGCCCTCGAGGAAGACGCGGCAGGCGTACTTCTCGTGCCGGGCCTCCAGGGCGTCGCAGACCACCCGCCACACCTCGTGCTCGGCGTCGGTGTAGTCCGCGGTGGGGGCGGGCTCGCCGGGCTGCCACCTGCTGGCGAGAGTCGCGATGCGGTCGCGCCGCTCGCGGTAGACCGGGTCGGCGAAGCCGGGGTGCCCCTTGCCGAGCTGCACGCTGAGCGTGCCCTCGTCCGTGGCGACCACGGGTGCGAAGTACTGCGCCTCCTCGAACATGCAGACAGTCTGCCTGGTCGAGGGCTTGTCCCGGTTCGCGACCTTCGTGGCGAGGCGGGCACCCATGCCCCACACTGCGCGTGACGAAGGCGGTGAGGGGTGGCGAGGTCGCGGGTCGGGGCGGCGCTGGTGCTGCTGCTCGGGTGCGCCGTCACCTCGGCAGGAGGTGCCGCGCAGGCCGCCGGCACGACGCCGGGGACGTACGACGTGTCGGCCACCGCCGTCGGCATCGCGGTGCAGAGCACCCAGAAGCCGGCCGCCTCCGTGGTCACCGCCGGCCTCGTCGACACCACGGGGGCCTACTCCTCGAGCGCGCTCTCGTCGTACGGCACCGCCGCGGCACGGGCCGCTGCGGTGTACCCGGGCGACCTGGTCGCCGGCGGGCCCGCCCTGCTGTGCGCCAACCTGTTCCCCTGCCCCGTCGCGCCGCCGGACTACCCGCTGCTCGCCGACGCGGTCTACCCGAGCAGGCCCACGGCGAGCGCCGGCACGCCGGGTGCCGGGTCGGCGACGGCCCGGGCGGCGCGGGACGCGACGTCGGGCACGGCAGCGGCCGCCGCGGTGTCCGCGCCCGCACCGGTCGTCGTGGCCGTCGGTACGGCGACCGCGACCACCCGGGTGTGGGTCGACGCGGCCGGGGCGCACGCCCTGAGCCGCTCGGTGCTCCACGACATCACCGTGGGCCCGCTGCGGATCGCCGTCCTCGAGGCGGTCGACGCCGTCGACGTCTCCGGGTCGGGCGCGGTGCGGGACGTCCCACGGCTCACGCTGACCGGCGTCACCGTCGCCGGGCAGCCGGCCGCGGTCGACGACCGCGGCGTGCACGTCGTCGGGCAGGACCAGAGCCTGCCGGACGGCGCGCTGGCGCAGCAGGGGCTCACGGCGCGGCTGCTCTCCACCAGCCGGCAGGACGCGAAGGGCACCGCGCGCAGCGCGGCGGCCGGGCTGCTCGTGACGTTCTCGGTGCCGGTCTCCGGCGCCCCGCAGCTGCCCGGCGTCCCGAGCGCCAACCGCGCGTACCTCGGCAGCGCCCTGCTCGGCGGCGCGGGCGTCGCGGTCGCCGCCGCCGACCTGCCCGCCCTGCAGCTGCCGCAGCTCCCGCCGGCACCAGCGGGGTCGGCGGCGGCCGTCGTCCTGCCCGCGTCGCGCGGCGCCGGGCCGCCCGGGGTCGCCCTGCCGGTCCCGCCGGGGAGCGCCCCACCGCCGGCGACCGCACCTGCGCTGCGGCGGCTCGCCGACTGGCTCCCGCTGCCCGACCTTCAGGAGGTGGCGTTGCTGCTGCTCGTCGTCCCGCTGGCGCTGCTCGTGCTGTGGCGGGCCGGCACCGCCCTCGGCCGGCGGGCCGCATGACGCCCCCGGCCCTCCCGGAGCGCCTCGCGCTGCGCCGCCGCCTGTGGTCCGTCGTACGGCCCGTGCTGGCGTGGTCGCTCGCGCTGCTCGGCGCCCTCGCCCTCTTCCTCGGCTGGTACGGCGTGTCCGGCACCGCCGTACCGGCGAAGCAGCTGCCCTACCTCGTCTCCGGGGGGCTCACCGGCGTGGCCCTCGTGGTGCTCGCCGCGGCGGTCTTCGCGGCCGACGACGTGCGGCGCCGGTTCGCGCACCTGGAGCGGGTCGAGCGCAAGGTCGACGAGCTCTACGCGCTCCTCACCGAGGAGGACCTGGCGCCGCCGACGGAGGGCTACGTCGCGGTGGAGGGCGGCACCTCCTTCCACGTGCCGAGCTGCCGGCTGGTGCTCGGCAAGGCCACGACCCGCGAGCTCAGCCGGCGCGACGTCGTGACCAGCGGGCTCGCGCCCTGCCGGGTCTGCGACCCGCCCGCCGTCGTGGCCTGACCGTGCTCGCGCTGGAGCTGGCCGCCACCGGGCTCGCCTTCGGCAGCCTGGCGGCCCTGTCCGGGCTCGGGCTGCTGCTCACCTACCGGACGACCGGCGTGTTCAACCTCGCGCACGGGGCCATCGCGATGGTCGTGGCCTACCTGTTCTGGTGGACCGCCGGCGAGCACGGCTGGCCGGTCGCCCTCGCCGCGCCGCTGGTGCTGCTGGGGGCAGGTCCGCTGCTCGGGCTGCTGGCGTACCTGCTGGTGTTCCGCGACCTGCAGCGCCGCAGCGCCCCGCCCGCGCAGTCGCTCGTCGCGACCCTCGGGGTCTTCGTGCTCCTGGTCGGCGTCGTCGCCGTCACCTGGGGGCTGCAGGCCCGGCACGCGCCGACGCTGCTGCCGACGCACCGCATCACCGTCGGCCGGGCCGGGATCCGCTCCGACGCGCTGGTCGACCTGACGGTCGCGCTGCTCGCGCTGGCCGCCCTCTGGCTGGTGACGACGCGCACCCGCTTCGGGGTCGAGGTCCGCGCCGTCGTCGACGACCGCGCGCTGGCCGAGCTCAGCCGCGTCGACGCCGACCGGGTCGCGGGCGTCGGCTGGGCCGTGGGAGCCGCGTTCGCCGGTCTCACCGGGGTGCTCATCGCCCCCCAGCTCTCGCTCACGCCGTACGGGCTGACGCTGGTGGTGCTGGAGACCTTCGCCGTCCCCGTCATCGCGCGGCTGCGCAGCCTGCCGGTCGCGGTGGGCGCCGCCCTCGCGCTGGGGGTGGCGCAGAGCGAGCTGACGCAGGTGCACCTCGGCACCGGCACCCTCGGCAGCGTCGTGCAGTCGCTGCGCAGCAACCTGCTCGCGGTCGCGCTGCTCGTCGCCCTGCTCGTCCTGCCCCGGCTGCGGGAGGTCGGTGGCGACGCCGGTCGGGCGACCGCGTTCGCCACCCGTCCGGCACGGCGCCGGTCGCGCGCCCGGCGCGCAGCGGCGACCCTCGCCGCCCTGGCGCTGCTGGCCTCGCCCCTCGCCTACCCGGCCGACGTGCTCCGCGACGCCCAGCAGGTGCCGGCGCTGGCCCTGGTGCTCGTCTCGCTCGTCGTCCTCACCGGGTACGGCGGCCAGATCTCCCTCGGGCACGGGGCGTACGCCGGCCTCGGCGCGCTCTTCTTCGCCACGTTCAGCGCCGACATCCCCGAGATCCCCGCCCTGGTCTGCGGGATGGTCGCGGCCGGCCTCGTCGGCCTCCTCACCGGCTACCCCGCGATCCGGCGGCAGGGGCTGTTCCTCGCTCTCACCACCTTCGCCGTCGGCGTGGTGGTGAGCCGCTTCGTGCTGCAGGAGCCGGCGTTCACCTCCGGCGTGCACGTCGAGCGGCCGGGCGTCTTCGGCCTGTCCCTGGCCGGCGACCGGACCTTCTACGGCTTCGAGCTGGTCTGCCTCGCGCTCGGCCTGCTGGTGGTGCGCAACCTGCGCAGCGGGCGGCTGGGCCGGGCCCTGCTGGCGATGCGCGACAGCGAGCCCGGCGCGCTGTCGGTCGGGCTGGACCTGCGCCGGCTCAAGGTGTTCGTGTTCACCGTCAGCGCCGCGCTCGCCGGCCTCGGGGGCGGTCTGCTCGCGCAGGCGACGCTGTCCTTCGACGCCAGCGCCTTCGACCCCGTGCAGAGCAGCCTGTTCTGGTTCACCGCGGTCGTGGTCTTCGGGGCGGACAGCGCCGCCGGTGCGGTCGCCGCGGCCGGGCTCGTCGTGACGGTCGGGATCCTCACCAGCTCCTCCGACGCCGCCCTCGTGCCGATCGGCCTGCTGGCGCTGCTCATCGGCCGGTTCCCCGGCGGCGTCGTCGACGTGCTGCGCCGGCTCGGCGGCCTGCTGCGCGTCCCGGCTCTGCACCGGCCGGTCGTCGTCGGGGCCCCGCGCCGGCTGTCCCCGGCGGGCCGCGCGCTGCTCGAGCGGGCCCGGTCGTGACCGTCCTCGCCGGCCGCGGCATCACCCGCCGGTACGGCGGGCTGGCCGCCGTGGACGACGTCGACATCGAGGTCGCGAGCGGCGAGGTGGTGGCGCTCATCGGCCCGAACGGCGCCGGCAAGACGACGCTGTTCTCCTGCCTGACCGGGACCGAGCGACCCGACGCGGGGCAGGTGCTGCTCGACGGCGTGGAGCTGACCGGGTTGTCCGCGGACCAGGTGGCGCGCCGCGGCGTGGGCCGGACCTTCCAGCGGCTGGCGCTGTTCTCCTCGTTGCCGGTGCGGGACAACCTGCGGATCGGGGCGGAGAGCCGGCGGGGGCGCTACCTCGCGCGCGGCCTGCTCGGCCTGGGCGACGCGGACGGCGCGAAGCAGGAGCAGCGGGTGGCGGAGGTGGCCGACCTGCTCGGCCTCACCGACGTGCTCGACCAGGTCGCCGGCGCCCTGCCGACCGGGACCCAGCGGCTGGTGGAGCTCGGGCGCGCGCTCTGCCGCGACCCGCAGGTGCTGCTGCTGGACGAGCCGGCGAGCGGCCTGGACACCGGCGAGACCCGGCACCTGCAGGCCGTGCTCCGCGACCTCGCCGCACAGGGCATGGCGGTGCTGCTCGTCGAGCACGACCTCGACCTCGTCATGCGCACCGCCGACCGGGTCTACGCCATGGCTGCCGGGCGGGTGCTGGCCTCCGGGACCGCCGACGAGGTCGGCCGCGACCCGCGGGTGCACGCGGTCTACCTCTCCAGGACGGCGCCGTGACCGCCGAGCTCGTCCTCACCGACGTCCGGGCCGGGTACGGCGGGGTGGAGGTCCTCCACGGCGTGAGCCTCGTCGTACCCGCCCTGGGGGTGACGGCGCTGCTCGGGCGCAACGGCGCCGGGAAGACGACGCTGCTCGGCACACTCGCCGGCCTCGTCCCGGTGCGCAGCGGGCGGGTGACCTGGGGCGGCCGCGGGCTGGAGGGCTGGGGGGTGCGCGCCAGGGCGCAGGCGGGCCTGCTGCTCGTGCCCGAGCGGCAGGGCGTGTTCCCCGACCTCACCGTCCGCGAGAACCTCGAGCTGTTCGCGCGTGGGCCCGCCGAGCAGGCACGGCGCGACGAGGCGCTCGCCGCGTTCCCCGTGCTGGCGGAGCGGCTGGAGCAGCGCGCCGGCAGCATGTCGGGCGGCGAGCAGCAGGTGCTCGCGCTGTCGCGGGCGCTCGTGCAGCGACCCCGCCTGCTCCTCGTCGACGAGCTCTCGTCCGGGCTCGCGCCGCGCATCGCCGCGCAGCTCTTCGAGGTGGTGGCCGAGCTCGCGCGGACGTGCACGGTCGTGCTCGTCGAGCAGTACGAGGACGACGCCCTGCGCCTGGCCGAGGTCGTCTACGTGCTGGACCGCGGGGACGTCGTGTTCGCGGGCGAGCCGGGCGAGCTCGCGGGTCAGGGCGTGTAGTAGACGTTCGGCACGTCGTAGCAGGTCGTGTCCATGTCCTTGACCTGCGTGACCCACGAGCCCTTGCCGCCGCCCGCGCCGTCCTGCCAGCGCGCGACGTTGAGGCAGTTCACCTCGTGCTTCACGGGCGGCCGCACGGTGAAGTCACGCGGCGTGAGGAGCCCGTGCCCGTCGTACTCGCCGGGTCGCCGCAGGTACGCCTCGACGCACGAGCGGGTGAGCCGGGCGCCGCACGACCCCATCGCGTCGGCCAGCCACTGCGCGCCGGCCCAGCCCTCCAGCGCCCACTCCGAGAGCTGCTCCGGGCTGTCGGTGTGCTCCCGCGTCATGGCCGCCCGGAAGGCCGCGACCTGCGGCAGGTGCGTGTCGTCGTAGTTGAGGGTGTTGCCCGTGGCCCAGATCTTGTTGCGGCACACCGGCGAGGAGTCGTACTGCGTGTCGACCGCGCCCACCCAGCTCTGCGTCGTGGTGACCTTCGCGGTGACCTGGCCCGACAGGCCGTTGGCGTCCATCGAGGCGCACAGGTTCTCGTTGCCGCCGGCGTCGAGGACGTCGTAGACGTACGTGACGCCCTGGGCCCGCAGGTCGAGCACCGCCGAGTCGTAGTCGGGCAGCGCGAAGTTCACCTCCTCCGGCACGGCGGTGTACCCCTCGGCGCGCAGGCCCTGCACGAGGTTGTCGGCGTACCGCTGCGAGTCGGCCTGGTTGTAGTAGACGACCCCGGCCTTCAGCGGCACCTTCGGGAACCTGGTCTTGAAGAAGCGGTAGACCTCGGTGCCGCCCTCGAGCTTGCCGTCGAAGCCGTCCTTGCCGTTGCGCGGGTAGGCCTCGCCGTAGATGTCCCACAGGTGCGAGTACCGCGTGTACGCCGTGTCGATCGGCTGGCTCCCGACGTCGGGGACGCCCTTGGCCTGGACGTAGGCCGCCCCGTCGTACCGGAAGATCGCGTTGCTCACCAGCGCGAACACCTTCTGGGTGTCGAGCAGCTGGTGGACGCACTCGTTGTTGCGGGCGCCGTCGCCGTGGTCGTCGCACGACACCAGCCGCACGGTGCGGCCGTGGATGCCGCCGTGCCGGTTGAGGTCGGCGACGAAGGCCTGCGCGCCGTACAGCGGCCCGACGAACGCGGTGGGGTCGAAGGGGTTGGTGCGGCTGCTGATCGTGCCGAGCGTGATCGTGGTCGGCGTCACCCCCACGTCCGACGCGGTGTTCGGCTCGTCGCCGCCGCTGCCGCCTCCTGTGGTGGAGGTGGACCCGGTCGTCCCGCCCTGCTGCGGTCCGCCCGAGGCACCGGGTACGGCGGACGCCGAGGCCTGCGGGGCGGCCGCCGTGCTCGTGGCGCTGGGCAGCGCGCCGCCGGGGACCAGCTCGCCGGCGGTCGGCGTGAAGCTGCTGTCGGGCAGCCGCGTGCCGCACGCGGTGGCCGCGAGGACGGCCAGCAGCGCGACGCGCGGAGCGACCCTGGACCGCATCGGCTCCTCCCCCCGGGTGGTCGTCGCGGTCATGGTGCCGGAAAGCCGCCGGTTCGACACGAAACGACTGGCCGGGCCCGGTCGCGGCGCACAGGATGGCGGCATGGCCGAGCACCGCGCGTTCTTCTTCGTCGACCCCGCGACCGACCCCCGCGAGGGGGGGCCGACGCTGCGCGACGAGAAGGGGACGCTGCAGGAGTACCTGCGCGCGCACCGGCTCACCCTGGAGCTGAAGTGCGCCGGCCTCGACGCCGAGCAGCTCGCGCGCCGCTCGGTGCCGCCGAGCACGATGTCGCTGCTCGGGCTGGTGCGGCACCTGGCGCACGTCGAGCGGGTCTGGTTCCGGATCCGGTGCGCGCAGCAGGACGTGCCGCTGCTCTACCAGACCCCGGAGGACCCGGACGGCGACTTCAACGGCGCCGTCGCCGACCCGGCTGTCGTCGAGGAGGCCTGGGCGCGCTGGCGCGAGGAGGTCGCCTTCGCCGAGCAGTACGTGGCGGGGTGCGAGGACCTGTCGACCACCTACACGCACACCCGCACCGGCGAGCTGTTCTCGATGCGCGAGCTGCTCGTGCACATGATCGAGGAGTACGCGCGGCACAACGGCCACGCCGACTTCCTCCGCGAGTGCGTCGACGGCCGCGTCGGCATGTAGCCCCGGCGGAATGTGC
>DATJGA010000120.1:0-6724 GCA_035495395.1 Mycobacteriales bacterium
CGCAGCCGGTCCGCGAACTCGCCGCCGCTGATGCCCTCGGGGAAGCCGGGGAAGTTGTCCAGCCGCTCGGTCACCCCGGCCTGGCCGCCGACGCCGGCGCGCTCGACCACGAGGGTCTCGATGCCCTCGCGCGCGGCGTACAGGGCGGCCGTGAGGCCCGAGGGCCCGCGGCCGATGACGACGAGGTCGTAGAAGCTGCCCTTCGCCTCGGCGGTGAGGCCCAGCTTGGCCGCCAGCTCGGCGTTGGAGGGCTCGACCAGCGTCGAGTCGTCCTCGAACAGGATGTCCGGGATGATGCTCTTGCCCTCGTTGACCTCCTGCACGTACGCGAGGCCGGCCTCGTCGCTGTCGATGTCGACGAACTCGTAGGGCACCCGCTGCTCGCCCAGGAGCTGCTTGGCGCGCTTGCAGTCGCTGCACCAGGAGGTGCCGTAGAGGGTCAGCATGCGTGGAACGTATGCCGGAGCCCCCGGACCGTTACACCGGCACCGAATCACAACGATGTGGTTCATTCACCCGTTCGGGCCTGCGGAACCCTCGACCCGCGGTCGAGACACCACCCATGACCCCCGCTGAGCGCCTGCTGCGCGACGGCGTCCCGCCGTCCCTGCTCATCGACCTGTACGACCCCGAGGGCATGGTCGTCGCGCTCGCCGCCGAGCTGCTCCCCGCGGACGTCGCGGCGACGCCCGCCCCGGCCGAGCCGAAGCGGTCCGTGCGCTCGGCCTGACCCTTACGCTCCGCGCGTGGAGGAGCACGAGGTCGTCGTCCGCGTCGACGGCCTGCCCCGGCCCGCCACCCTCCTCGAGCGGCAGGGCGAGCAGGCACGGGTCCGCTTCCGCCACGCCGGCGGGTACGCCGAGCGCTGGGTGCCGACGGCAGACCTGGTCGAGGTCGAGGGGGCCGCGCGGCCGCCGTACCTGAGGATCGCGGGGCTGGCCGTGCTCGCGGTGCTCGGCCTGGTCCTGCTGCTGTGGCCGAGCGGCTCGGACCGCCCCCTCGTCGGGCCCACGCCGACGCCCACGGCGACCCCGTCGCCGCGGGTCAGTTGAGGGCGCGCACGCCCTCGGGGAACGAGCCGCCGGCGAGCATCGCGGCGCCCGCGTCGGCGAGCGCGGTGAGCGCCAGCCGCTGCGACCACGGCCCGACCGAGACGCGTGCGACGCCCATCGCCTGCAGCTCCGGCAGCGGCAGCGCCCCGCCCGCGGCGATGAGGCTCAGCGTGCGCTCCCCCAGCCCGGCGACCAGCTGCTCGACCTCGCTGCGCTCCTTCACGCCGGGCACGAACACGCAGGTCGCGCCCTCCTCGAGGAACGCCCGCCCGCGACGGACCGCCTCCTCGAGCGCGTCCTGGCGGGACCCGTCGCCGACCTTGAGCACCGCATCGGTGCGGGCGTTGAGCGCGAACGGCACGCCCTCCGCCTCGGCGGCCCCGACCGCCGCGGCCACCGCCGCGACCGCGTCCGCGAAGGGCTTCATCTGGTCCTCGAGGTTGGCCCCGACGATCCCCACCGAGATGGCCTGCCGGATCGTCTCGGCGGGATCGCCGTACCCGGCCTCGAGGTCGGCGCTGACGGGCAGCTCGACGGCGGCGGCGATCCGCCCGACCGCGGCGATCATCTCGGCGCGCGGGATCACCTCGCCGTCCGGGTAGCCCGCGGAGGCAGCGATGGAGTGCGACGCCGTCGCGAGCGCCGTGCAGCCGGGCAGGTCCGCCACCACGGTCGCAGTGATGACGTCCCAGACGTTGACGAGCACGAGCAGCTCGGGGTCCGCGTGCAGCTGCCTGAGCACCTCACCCTTGGACGGCATCGGGGACCTCCTCGAACGCGGGCTGCGAGCGCAGCAGGACGACGAACAGCAGCACCAGCATGACGGCTCGGCCCCACACGCCGATCACCAGTGCCTGCTTCGCCAGCCCGAAGTCGTGGCCCTGGCCCAGCGCGTAGTACCAGCGGAACACGCCGACGTACATGCAGAGGTCGACGGCCATGTACGCCGCCCACCAGCCCCAGCGCAGCCGCACCAGGCAGAAGAAGGGCAGCAGCCACAGCGCGTACTGCGGCGAGTGGGCCTTCCCGGTCACGACGAACAGGACCAGCAGCGCCCCGCACACCTGCACGAACGGGAACACGCCCTCGCCCCGCGCGCGCCACCAGCCGACGCCGCAGGCGACGACCGTGCCGACGACGAGAAGCGCCGGCACGAGGTGGTTGAGGTCGTCGGTGGTCAGGTGCGGGAAGCCCCAGTACCAGACGCTGTTGGCGGTCACGTCCGCCGCGCGCTCCTTCTGGAACGCGTACGGCGCCCACCAGCCCTGCGGGTTCGCGAGCAGGAACGGGAGCTGGACCGCGGCGAGGACGCCGGCGAAGGAGAAGCCCGCGCGGGCCGCGCCGTCGCGGTCCGCGACCGCCAGCCGGTCCAGGACCAGGGGCAGCACGAGCAGCAGCGGCCAGAACTTCAGGCTGGCACCGACGGCCAGCCACACCCCGGCCCACGCGAACCGCCGCTGCCACCAGGCGTGCAGCGCGGCGACCGTCGCGCAGACCACGAGCAGGTCCCAGTTGTGGAACGAGTACCAGACCAGGGGTGGGGCGAGGGCGTAGAGCAGCGCCCGCCAGCGCACCATCCGCCCGAGCAGCCAGGTCGTGAGGAACGTGAACGGCACGAGCAGCAGCGCCGTCAGCCGCAGGTAGTCGCCGTCGTCGCCGACGAAGACCGCCGGCACCCAGGCGAACAGCCCGGTCAGCACCGGGTACTCCAGGGCGCCCCCGACGAGCTGGTGGTCGACGAGGTCGCCGTGCACGTAGGGGAAGGGGTGGTGCTGCATGTCGCGGATGACGTACAGCACCTGGATGTCGTTGCTGCACAGGTGGCTGTCGCGCCGCTCGTTGTAGTGCCCGATGCACTGCGCCTTGAGCAGGAAGCCGGCGAGGGTGAGCACCGCCGTGCAGAGGAGCAGGACGACGGTCAGGCGCCTGCTCACACCCGGCAACCTAGCGGGTCAGCGGTGAGCCGTTCTCGGGGCTGCGGCGCTGCCGGAGCAGGGACAGCTCGACGCGCTCGCGCTTGCGCGCGTAGAGCGACACGTCGGCGGCCCGCAGCACGTCCTCCTGCAGCTGGCCGGCCGACACCGGGGCGACACCGATGCTGCTGTGCGGCTGCAGCTTCACCCCGCGCACCACCATCGGCTCCGACACCGCGACCTGCAGCCGCTCGCGCAGCACCTCGGCGCTCGCCGCCGGCCGCACCAGTACGGCGAACTCGTCACCGCCCATGCGCGCCACGAGGTCCGTCGTGCGCACCGTCTCGGCGAGCCGGTCGGCGATCGTCTTGAGCACCTGGTCGCCGATGTCGTGGCCCCAGGTGTCGTTGATCTCCTTGAAGTCGTCGAGGTCGAGCAGCAGCACGGCGCTGTCCGCCTCGAGGGAGGCGAGCTCGGGCGCCAGCGCGCTCTCGAAGGCGCGCCGGTTCGCCAGGCCGGTGAGCGGGTCCTCCAGCGCGAGCTGGTGGCTGGCGTCGGCCCGGGCGGCGGCGTGCCGGCCGAACCTCACGAGCAGCAGCCAGCAGGTCCCGAGCAGCGCGAAGGCCAGGGTCAGCACGAGCGGCCCGCGCCAGGCCATCCGGTTCACCACCACGCGCTGGTGGTGCATGGCGGCGTCGAGCTGGGCGGCGCTGCGCGCCACGGCGGGGTCGAGCACGGCCTGCATCGACCCCAGTGCGTCGACGGCCGTCGGCGACGGCAGCTCCCGCGCGTACACCGCGTTGAGCGCGGCGAGCCGGTCGGCGGTGTCCCGGTCCCCTGCCGAGGCGGTACGGCGGACCTCCCCGACGGCGTCGTCGAGCGCGTGGGCGGCGGCTCGAGCTGCAGGCAGCCTCGCCGGGTCGCGGGCGACCGCGGCCTGGGCCAGCGCCTCGCCCGCCAGGGCACGCTGCACGTGCTGGTACGCCGTGAGCCGGCCCGAGGCGTCGCTCACCCGCTGCCGGCTGTCGAGCATGCGGTGGACGCCGACGGAGCCCACGAACGCGAGCACGCCGGCAACCAGGGCGAGCCCGAGGCTCGCCACGAGCACGGTCCGGCTGCGGCCCACACCTGAGGGTCGACCGCGGCGACGGCCCAGAACATGGCCAAAAAGGACTACCCACCGAGCGGCGCGCGCGACACGCAGCAGCCCGAGGGGGTAGGCCTTGAGGCTGTGTGCGGTGCTCACTCGGCCCTGGGGCTCGACGAGGTCGAGCGCGTCGCCTGGCCGCACCTGCGCGAGCGGCTGCGCCGGCCGGACCGGCTCATGGCACTGATGCGCGGCGTGCTGGGCGGCGACGCCGAGGTCGCCGTGGTCGCGGCCGTGACGCCGGAGGGGGTGGCCACCCCGCTCGCGCTCCTGGTCAGCCCGGCGCTGGCCGACGAGCTGGTCCTGGACCCCCCGCACGCAGGCACCGACGTGCGGACCGGCCACCTCGGCGAGTACGACGTCGAGCTGCTCACCGTCGAGGACACGCCCGTGGCCGTGCTCATGACGCCGTGGATCTTCGACAACCTCAGCGTGTACAGCCGCAAGCTCTGGAGCCGACGTGGGCGCTGAGCAGACCTACCCGGCGAGCGGACGGGTCTCCGCGAGCCGCCGGACGATCTCCGGCAGTCTCGTGACGTCGATCTTCGACACGCAGGCGGCGATCCCCAGCTCGGCTGCCTCGGCCTCGATCTCCGGGCTGAGGAAGGCGCTGAACAGGACGATGAGCTGGTCGGGGAAGGTCGCCAGCATGTCCTTCGCGGCCTCCAGCCCGGTGAGGCCCGGCATCATGTTGTCGAGCACGATCACCGTCGGGACCGGCGGCGGGTCGAGCGAGTGGAACGCCTCGAGCGCCTCGTGGCCGTCGGTGGCCTCGGCCACGACCTCGATGCCGGCCCGCTCGAGCACCGCACGCGCCAGGAAGCGCATGTCGGGGGCGTCGTCGACGACGAGGATCGTCAGCGGAGTCACCGCGGGGTCGGTCACGGAAGCCACGGGGGTTGGCATGCCCCTCAGCATGACAGACCAACCCCCAGGGGAGAACAGTGTTCGGGAAGAGTCAGCCATTCGGGCGCTCGGGGAGCGCATGAACGTCCAGGGGCCACAGGCACAGGAGCAGCATGGCCGCGATCATCACCAGCCCCGCCCAGGGCGACAGGTAGCTCACGAGGACAGCGAGCAGCGGCAGCGCGACGAGCAGGGGCAGCGCCCGGCGCAGCGCGGTCAGCCGCTCCATGTCGAGGTCGGGCCGGACGAAGCCCCGCCGGTCGAGGTACGCGACGAGGAGCGCGAACAGCACCGACGTCGCCAGCACGACGACGCCGGCCAGCCGGGTGGCCGCGCCGAGGTCCTCGGAGTCGTGCAGCACGTCCGCCAGCACGCCGGTGGTGAACGGGACGAGCGTCGTCGTCGCGAGCATGACCAGCACGACGAGGGTCCCGAAGTGGTCGATGCCGGTGTGGGTGGTCGAGACCCGGCGCAGCGCGAGCCACGCCGAGGCGATCTGCAGGAACCCGAAGGCGTAGGCGAGGTACTTCGGCCACAGGTCGAGCAGCGCGTCACCGAGGTGCCCCGGGGGGACGCCCGCCGGCACCCGCAGGTCGAGGACGAGCAGCGTCGCTGCGATGGCGATGACCGCGTCCACGAGCGCGTCGAGGCGGTGGAACGAGTGCGGCGGGTGCGCCGACGGCACCAGCGGGAACGGGTTGCGCACGTCGTCACACCTCCCCGGGGAGGTGAGAGCTCCCCCATCTGGACTCGAACCAGAAACCCTTCGATTAACAGTCGAATGCTCTGCCAATTGAGCTATGGGGGACCGTCTTCGGCCCCAAGACAGTAGCGCAAGCCCGTAACGTGGAGGCGTGCGTCGCGTCCGGTTCCTCCTGCTTGCGGTGCTGCCTGCTGCCCTGTTCCTGGCGCAACCCGCGCAGGCCGTGGGAAACCCCCCGCAGACCACGTGGCACAGCACGCAGATCCGCCTCGGTCCGGCGCTGAAGGCCGGTTGGAACGGCAGCGGCGTGACCGTCGCCGTCCTCGACGGCTGGGTGGACACCACGCACCCCGACTTCGAGCACCGCGCGATCGCCTCCGCCGACTGCACCAGCGGCACGTGCACCGCGACGATGGGCGCCGACCAGTGCGGCAACAACCACGGCACGCACGTCGCCGGCAGCATCTCCTCCTCCTCGTACGGCGTCGCGCCCAGGTCGCGGTTGCTGGTCGTGCGCGTGCTCAAGGCGCAGGACGCCTCCGACCCGCGGAGCGACTGCGTCGGCGACCCCAAGTCGGTGGCGGCCGGCATCAACTGGGCGGTCGCGCACGGCGCCAGGGTGCTGAACCTCTCCCTCGGTCCGGACGTCCCCGGGCAGACCACGAACGGCCCCATCGCCCAGGCGGTCGCGGCGGCGGCCGACTCCGGCGTCGTGGTCGTGTTCTCCGCGGGCAACGCCGACCTGCCGGTGGCGCAGTCCTACGGCAACGACGCCCTCGTCGTGGCGGCGACCGGCCCCTCGGGCGGGCTGGCGAGCTACAGCCAGCACGGTCAGGGCATCTCGGTGGCCGCGCCCGGGGGTCAGCCCACCAAGGACGCGCAGGGCAACGACGTCTGCAGCCAGTCCACCTGCGTCACCTCCCTCTGGCCCGGCAACCAGATCGCCGTCGCGGCGGGTACGTCGATGGCCGCCCCGCAGGTCGCCGGCCTCGCCGCGCTGCTG
>DATJGA010000121.1:0-7933 GCA_035495395.1 Mycobacteriales bacterium
GGCAAGGCGCACCCGGCCGACGACGGCGGCAAGGAGCTCATCCAGCAGGTGGTGCGCTTCGCGGACGCCGAGGACGTGCGGCACCGCATCGCGTTCCTGCCCGACTACGACATCGGCATGGCCCGCTACCTGTACGGCGGGTGCGACGTGTGGCTGAACAACCCGCTGCGCCCGCTCGAGGCCTGCGGCACGTCGGGCATGAAGTCGGCCCTCAACGGCGGTCTCAACCTGTCCGTCCTCGACGGCTGGTGGGACGAGATGTACGACGGGGAGAACGGCTGGGCGATCCCCACCGCCGACGGGGTGGACGACCCCGAGCGGCGGGACGACCTCGAGTCGGCGGCGCTCTACGACCTGCTCGAGCGCCAGGTGCGGCCGCGGTTCTACGACGTGGACGAGGACGGCGTCCCGCGGCGCTGGGTGGAGATGGTCCGGCACACGCTGCAGTCGCTGGGCCCGAAGGTGCTGGCCTCGCGGATGGTGCGCGACTACGTGCACCAGCTCTACACGCCGGCCGCGCTGGCCTCGCGCGCGCTGGCGGAGGAGGAGTTCGCCCCCGCTCGCGAGCTCGCCGCCTGGCGGTCCTCGGTCGTCACGGCCTGGCCGGGGGTGCGCGTCGTGCACGTCGAGGCCGGGGGCGTCGGGGACGCGCCGTCGGTCGGCGCCGAGCTGTCGCTGCGGGCGACGGTCGACCTCGCCGGGCTCGCGCCCGAGGACGTCGTCGTCCAGGCGCTGTACGGCCGGGTGGACGAGCACGACGAGCTGATCAGCCCGGTGCAGGTCGTGCTGCGTGCCGCGGGTCCGGCCGACGACGGTCTGCCCCGGTACGAGGGGGAGGTCGCGCTCGAGCGGGCCGGCTCCTACGGGTACGCCGTGCGGGTGCTGCCCACGCACCCGCTGCTGCCCAGCCCCGCCGACCTGGCCCTCGTCACGACGAACTGACTCAGTCGCGGGCGACCTCGGGCTCCAGGCCCTCGGTCGGCTCGACGGCCGGCCTGCCGCGCTCGACCCGCCAGACGGAGAAGGCGGCCGTCATCGCGACCAGCCAGGCGAGGCCGAGCACGAAGCCGCCCAGCACGTCGCTGATGTAGTGCACGCCGAGCCCGAGCCGGGAGAAGGCGATGAGGGCCACCGTCGCCAGCCAGGCACCGATCGCCGGTCGGTGCAGGCGCCGGGGCAGCAGGGGGAGGAAGGTCAGCAGCAGGGCGCCGTACCCGTAGGTCGCGAGCATCGTGTGCCCGCTCGGGAAGCTCTTGCCGTGCGCGGTGGCGATCGGGTGCACCAGCGAGGGCCGCTCGCGGTCGACCGCCACCTTGACCAGCGTGTCGACCAGCCCGCCGACGAGCCCCGTCGTCAGGAGGAACACGGTCAGCCGCCGGTGCGCTCCGCGGAACCACCAGAACAGCGCCGCCGAGCCGAGCAGCAGGTAGAACCACGGCGGGCTGCCGAGGAACGACATGACGCGCATCGCCGTCTCCACCCAGGGGTGCGACAGCACCCAGCCGTGCAGGTGGTTGGCCGCGTACGTGTCCGCCCGTACCAGCGGCCCGTTGCGCTTGACCTGCTCCAGCAGCAGACCGAACGGCACGCCGACCAGGACCAGCGCGGTCGCGAGCAGCGTGACGCGGAGGCCGAACCTGGCCTCCGGGTCGAGGCGTCGCCTCACCGCTGCCGGCAGGAGGGTCATGACCGGGGGCGGGCGTAGACGCGCAGCGGCTCGTCGGCCTTGGTCACCTCGAACTCCTCAGGGCCGTCGAACACCTCGCCGTCGCGCGCGAGGCGCAGGGGGCCCTGCAGGGAGCGGACCCGGACGGTCCGGGCGGTCCGCTGCTCGTACGCGCGGGACCGCCCGAGGGTGCCGGTGAGCACCCCGGCCAGCAGCCGGAGCCGGGCGAACGGCATCGCCGCGTCGAGCACGCGGACGTCGACGAGGTCGTCGTCGAGGCGCTCGCGCCAGCTGGGCGCGAAGCCGGCCGGCCGGTAGCGGCAGTTGCCGAAGAAGACCATCCAGACCCGGCGGTGCACGCCGTCGAGCTCGATCTCCACCGGCGGGCAGGTGCGCAGGACGCGGGCCAGGGCCACGACCACGGCCGGCCACTTGCCGATCCGGCCCTCCAGCCGCTCCCGGGCGTCGACGAGCTCGACGTAGGAGCCGAGGGACGCGGTGTTGAGGAAGACCTCACCCGCGATCAGCCCGGCGTCGACCTTCGCGACGGCTCCCCGCCGTACGGCCTCGACGGTGTCCTCGACGGTCTCCAGGCCGATGTCGCGGGCGAAGTGGTTGAGGGTGCCGGCCGGGACGACCGCCAGCGGCAGGCCCCGCTCGAGCGCGAGGGCGGCGGCGGCGTTCACCGAGCCGTCACCGCCGGCCGCACCGATCACCTCGGCGCCGTCGACGGCGCGGGCCAGCGCGCCGAGCAGGTCGCCGTCCTCGGTCTCGACGACCTGCAGGTCGGGCAGCTGCTCGCGCAGGACGTCCGCGGGGGCGGCGGAGAAGGCGGGACCGGCGTCCGGGTTCACGACGACGCTGACGCCCTTGCCGGTCTCGCGGGCCTGCGCCGGGTCGGGGTGTCCGGGGTGGGCGAGCTCCGCCTCGGGAGGGGGCACCGGCCACACCCGCTTGGTCCCCCAGGCCACGGTCGCCCCGACCGCGAGCCCGGCGAGGACGTCGCCCGGGTAGTGGGCGCCGGTCCGCACGCGGCTGGCCGCGACGAGCGCAGCCATCGCGCCGAGGGGGAGCGCGGCCGCCGGCAGCTCGGTCGACGCGCCCACGGCGAAGGCTGCCGCGCTCGCGCTGTGCCCCGACGGGAACGACGAGGTGCGGGTGGTGCGGTGCCGGATGCGGTCCATCGGGATCAGCCGGTTGTCCGGGCGGGGGCGCCGGGTCAGCGACTTCATCGGCCCGTTCGTCAGCGCGCTGGTGAGCGCGACGGCGAGCAGGCCGCGGGCCGCGGCACGCCGCCCGGCCCGGCCCTGGGTGGTGGCGAGCGCCGCACCCGTCGCCAGCCAGACGGCCGAGAAGTCCGCGGACCGCGTGACCCACTGCAGCCCGGTGTCCACCACGGGCGCGTCGCCGCGGTGGGCGAGGGCGTACGCGGCGACGTCGGCGGTGTCGAGGAGGCGGCGCAGTCGCATGCCCGCGCCGTACCCGCCAGGAGGGTGCGGCGAACGTCAGCGGCAGGCGCGCAGCAGGGTGACCGACCGGCTGAGCACCTTCAGGGACGTCTCGTGCAGCGAGGTGCCCGCCGTGCCGAGGACCACCTCGTACCGGGCAGCCCAGGGCAGACCGGGCAGGGTGACCTCGAGGTCGTCCGCGCCCATGTGCAGCAGCACGAGGAAGCTCTCGTCCACGACGGGCTCGCCGTGCGGGCCGCGGGTGCGGATGCCGCGACCGTCCAGGTACATCCCGATCGTGCGCACCGAGGCGTCGAACCACGACGAGTCGGTGAGCTCCGCGCCGTCCGGACCGAACCAGGCGACGTCCTTCACGCCGTCCTCGGACACGTCGTGGCCGGAGAAGAAGGCCCGCTGCCGGAAGACCGGGTGCTCTCGGCGGAACCGGATGAGCTGCCGGGTGAGGTCGAGCAGCTCGCGCGCGTCGTTGCCCAGCTCCCAGCTCACCCAGGAGATGGCGTTGTCCTGGACGTAGGCGTTGTTGTTGCCGCCCTGGGTACGGCGGAGCTCGTCGCCCATCGTGAGCATCGGCACGCCGGTCGAGAGCAGCAGCGTGGACAGCATGTTCTTGGCCTGCCGCAGCCGCAGCTCCTCGACCAGCGGGTCGTCGGCCGGTCCCTCGACACCGCAGTTCCACGAGCGGTTGTCGTCGGTGCCGTCGAGGTTGTCCTCGCCGTTGTCCTCGTTGTGCTTGTGCTCGTACGTCGTGAGGTCGCGCAGCGTGAACCCGTCGTGCGCGGTGACGAAGTTGATGGAGGCGTACGGGCGGCGGCCGTCGTCCTGGTAGAGGTCGGAGGAGCCGGAGAGCCGGTAGGCGAGCTCGCGCACGCCGTTGCCCTGGCCGCGCCAGACGTCGCGCACGGTGTCGCGGTACTTGCCGTTCCACTCGGTCCACAGCGGCGGGAACTCGCCGACCTGGTAGCCGCCCTCGCCGACGTCCCAGGGCTCGGCGATGAGCTTCACCTGCGAGACCACCGGGTCCTGCTGCACGACGTCGAAGAACGCCGAGAGCTTGTCGACGTCGTGCATCGAGCGGGCCAGCGCCGAAGCCAGGTCGAAGCGGAACCCGTCGACCTTCATCTCGGTCACCCAGTAGCGGAGGGAGTCCATGAGCAGCTGCAGCACGTGCGGGTTGCGGGCGTCGAGGGTGTTGCCGCAGCCGGTGTAGTCGACGTACTCGCCGTCGTCGGACATCCGGTAGTACTTGGCGTTGTCGAAGCCGCGCAACGACAGCGTCGGCCCGGACCCGTCGCCCTCCGCGGTGTGGTTGTAGACGACGTCGAGGAGCACCTCGATGCCGGCCGCGTGCAGGGTCCGCACCATCGCCTTGAACTCGCGCACCTGCTCCCCACGGGAGCCGCTGGCGCTGTACCCGGCGTGCGGGGCGAAGAAGCCGAGGGTGTTGTAGCCCCAGTAGTTGCGCAGGCCGCGCTCGAGCACGTGCGGCTCGGAGACGAAGTGGTGCACCGGCATGAGCTCGACCGCGGTGACACCGAGCTGGACGAGGTGCTCGACGGCCGCGGGGTGCGCCAGCCCGGCGTACGTGCCCTGCAGGGCCGGCGGGATGTCGGGGTGCTGCGCCGTGAAGCCCTTCACGTGCAGCTCGTAGATGACGGTGTCGGCCCAGGCGTGCCGCGGCCGGTGGTGGTCCGGGCCCCAGGGGAAGGCGTCGTGCACGACGACCGAGCGCGGCACGAACGGCGCGCTGTCGCGGTGGTCCTGGTGCCCGGCGTGGTCGCCGAAGACGGCGTCGTCGAGGACGAGGTCGCCCTCGATGGCCCGGGCGTACGGGTCGACGAGCAGCTTGCTCGGGTTGAAGCGGTGGCCGCGCTCGGGGTCGTACGGACCGTCCACGCGGAAGCCGTAGCGCTGCCCCGGGCCGACCTGCGGCAGGTACCCGTGCCAGACGTAGTGGGTGGTCTCCTCGAGGGCGACCCGCGTCTCGTACCCGTGCTCGTCGAACAGGCAGACGTCCACCGCCTCGGCGCCCTGGCTGAACACCGCGACGTTGGTGCCCTCGCCGTCCCAGTGCGCACCGAGCGGGGTGGGCCGGCCCGGCCAGGCCCTCATGGCTCGTGCCTGGCGTGCGTGCGCCGCTCGGGCGGGATGAGCTCGGCCAGGGACATCCCTGCAGGAAAGCGCATGGACTGCCCGCGCCGCTTGCGCTCGAGCATCGCGTGCACGACCAGGGCGTCGCGCAGGATCGTCGCGAACTCCTCCGGCTCGGTGAGCAGCCAGCCGTGCCGGCCGTGCACGACCTCGGCAGGCAGCGCGCCCTCCACCGACCGGAGCGCCCCGGGGAGCACCAGCCGGTCCTGGTCGCCCCACACGAACAGCACCGGCATGCCGCTCGCCACGAGCGCGCGGGCCTGGTCGACGAGGTCGACCGTCAGGGCGAGGTACGCCGTGAGGGCGAGCGTCACCGGCCGGCGCGCCAGGTTCGGGACGACCGAGCGGACGAGCGAGGGCAGCGACCCGGCGAGCGCCCGCGGGTGCAGCTCGGTGAGCGCCCCGAGCATCCAGCGCAGCCAGGAGCTGTCGGCCATGCCGGTGCGGCGGCCGGGTGCGCCGCCCACGGTGTTGACGAGGGTGAGCGAGCGCACCAGGTCGGGTCGGTCGGTCGCGAGCTGCAGCGCGACGCCGCCGCCGAAGGAGTGCCCGACGAGGAACACCGGCTCCTCGAGGGCGAGCGCGTCGATGAGCCCGGCGATCCGCCGGCTGTAGGCCTTGAGGTCGATGCGCAGCAGCGGCGGGCCGTCGCTGCCGCCGAAGCCGGGGAGCGCGGGTGCGATGACCCGCACCCCACCGGCGGTGAGCCGGGTGATGCCCTGCTCGTAGGTGCGCGGCGAGAGCCCCCAGCCGTGCAGGAAGACGAGCGGCTCGCCCTCGCCCGCCTCCATGACGCGCATCGAGCACCCGTCGACCTCGACCCGGCGCCAGCTGGTCATCCGCGGGACGGTCACGGGTGCTCCGGTCGGCCGGCGTGCAGCTCGGCGTGCCGGTCGGCGAGCGCCTCGTGCACCAGGTCCTCGGGGTGGTCGCCGTGCACGAGCAGCAGGTGCCCCAGGCACTTCTCGTGGTCGGCGAGCAGGTCGGCCCAGGTGCCGACGAGGGCGGTGGCGGCCATCAGCGCCTCGAGCCGGGTGCGCATCGGCATGAGCAGCAGGTCGCGCTCCAGCTCGAGCACGAGCGCCTCGTCGAGCCCGGCCGTGACGGGGTCCGCGTCGTGCCCGAGCAGCAGCGGGTCGTTCTCGAGGTCGAGCACGTCGAGGTCGAGCTGGCCCTCCACCTCGTCCTCGTCGTACTCGTCCTCGTCGTCGTCGTCGACCCAGTCGTCCCAGTCCTGCTCGACCTCGGCGAGCGAGACACCGGCCGCGGCGGCGTACCGCGCCTCCTCCTCGAGGTCGACCTCGTGCGGCAGCGCCGCGAAGAACGCGTCCTGCCAGCGGTCCAGCAGCGCGCTGACGGCCTCGCACCGCTCCAGCGCGCCGCCCAGGTCACCGCCGACCGGCACGAGCAGGGCACGCGCCAGCGCGGCCGCGGTCGCCGCCGGCACGTCGGCCAGCGGGTCCGGGGAGCTGACGGTGTGGACCACACCGCGCGAGTCGCGGAACACGAGGGGAGACTAGGGTCCGGGCACCAGGCGGCGGAGAGGAAGTCGGGACGTGGGCGAGTTCGTGCGGCTCGAGGTCGACGGCGCTATCGGGACGATCCGGCTGGACCGGCCCAAGATGAACGCCATCAGCTCCCAGCTCCGCGACGAGCTGGAGGAGTGCGCGCACGAGGCCACCGACCGCGCCGACGTGCGCGCCGTCGTCCTGTACGGCGGGGAGCGGGTCTTCGCGGCCGGCGCGGACATCAAGGAGATGGAGGTCATCTCCTACGCGGGCATCCTCGGGTACGCCACGAAGCTCCAGGAGGCGCTGAAGGTCGTCGCCGCGATCCCGAAGCCGGTCGTGGCCGCGGTGACCGGGTACGCCCTCGGCGGCGGCTTCGAGCTCGCGCTGACCGCGGACTTCCGGGTGCTGGGCGAGTCGGCGCAGGTCGGCGTGCCCGAGATCCTGCTCGGCGTCATCCCGGGCGCCGGCGGGACGCAGCGGCTGACCCGGCTGGTCGGGCCGGCGAAGGCCAAGTCGATGGTCTTCACCGGCCGCTTCGTGAAGGCGGACGAGGCGCTCGCGCTCGGCATCGCCGACCAGGTGGTGCCCGACGCCGACGTCTACACCGCCGCCGTGGCGATGGCCTCGCAGTGGGCGGAGGGTCCCGCGGTGGCGCTGCGCGCCGCCAAGCAGGCCATCGACCAAGGCCTGGAGCTCGACCTCGACAACGCGCTGCGGCTCGAGACCGCCCTGTTCGCAGGGCTGTTCGCCACCGACGACCAGACGGCCGGGATGCGCAGCTTCGTGGAGAACGGGCCGGGGAAGGCGACCTTCACCGGCCGCTGAGGGTGGTGCAGGTCACGCCGTCCTCGCGTTGCGAGGGGGCTACTCGGCGGTAACAATCTCCGTCGAGAGGGTGCCGCTCGGACGCTGCGAACGCGCCGATACGGTGAACCCCGAACAGCATCGCGCGGGCAGTCCGCGTGACGACAAGCCGGAGGTCGGCGCCCGAGCATGAACATCGTCGTACTGGTCAAGCAGGTGCCTGACACCTGGGCCGAGCGCAAGCTCAAGGACAGCGACAAGACCCTGGACCGCGCGTCCGTCGACGTCGTCATGAACGAGATCGACGAGTACGCCGTCGAGGAGGCGCTGCGCAT
>DATJGA010000122.1:0-4800 GCA_035495395.1 Mycobacteriales bacterium
GCGGCGGCAGCGGGTACACCTGCTCACCGCGGAGGCCGACCGGCTCGCGGCTGGTCACGAGCACCCGCACCCCGGGACCGGCGCCCGCGACCGCGGCGAGCAGGCCCGCGGCGTCGGGCAGCAGCTGCTCGACGTTGTCGCAGAGGAGCAGGATCCGCTTGTCCGCGAGGTGCGCGCGCACCAGGTCGAGCGGATCCCCATCTCCGCTCAGGCCGAGCACGCGCGCGACGGCCTCGGGCAACCCGGCCGCGTCGCGCACGGCGGAGAGGTCGACGAACCAGACGCCGTCGCCGTCCCCGTCCGCCAGCTCGGCGCCGGCCTGCAGGGCGAGCCGGGTCTTGCCCATCCCGCCGAAGCCGGTGACGGTCACCAGCGGGTGGGCCCGGACGAGGGCGACCAGCTCCGCCAGCGCCGCCGTCCGCCCCACGAACGACGAGAGCTGCACCGGCAGGTTGTGCCTGGCCCGGTTCAGGCTCGCCAGCGGCGGGAACTCCGCCGGCAGCTCAGGGTGGGTGACCTGGTAGATCCGCACCGGCGCGGTGAGGTCCTTCATCCGGTGCTCGCCGAGGTCGAGCATCCCGACCCCCTCGGGCGGCCAGCCCTCGACGAGCTCCTTCGTCGTACCGGACAGCAGGACCTGGCCGCCGTGCGCCAGACCGCGGATCCGGGCGCACCGGTTCACCGGGTCGCCGAACAGGTTCCCGTCGCGCTCGAGCACCTCGCCGGCGTGGATCCCCATCCGCACGGACAGCCGCACCGGCTCCGGCCACGGCTCGGCGGCGAGGGCGCGCTGGACATCCACCGCCGCCGCCACCGCCGCGATCGCGGAGTCGAAGGCGGCGAACCGCGCGTCGCCCTCGCCCTGGTCCTGCGGCAACCGGCCGCCGTGCGTCGCGACCACCTTGGCGACGATGTCGTGGTGCCGCGCCATCGCGGCGCTCATCTGCTCGGGGTGCGCCTGCCACAGCGCCGTGGACCCGACGACGTCCGTGAGGAGCAACGCGGTGGTGCGCGTCACCAGGCTCACGTGCGCGTCCCGGTGCTCAGGGGGTGGGAGCCGCGACGACGGGGCTCGGCAGCGGGTGCCGCGCCTGCGCGGTGCGCTCGATCCAGGGCTTCGCCCCGAGCCGCTCGAAGGTCGTCGCCGCCTCGTCGAGGAGCGGGGCCGCCTCGTCCTGCCGACCGCACGTGAGGAGCCACTCGCCGTGCTCGAGCAGGCACGTGGCGAGGGGGAACGGGTACCCGAGCGCCCGGAACTGGTCCGTGGCCCGCGCGAAGAGGGGGGCGACCTCCTCCGGCCCCTCACGGCGGGCCGCCAGGCGGGCGGTGAAGCGCACGCTCTGCGCCCTCAGGAACAGCGGTGAGTTCCCCGGCGGCAGGGCGTCGACCATGGCGAGCAGCTCCTCCACCCGCGCGACGTCGTCGAGCGCCAAGGCCGCCTCGAGCGCCACGACGACGGCCTCCTTGACGCCGTCCGCGCTGATGCCCAGCGCCTCGCGGATGACCACGGCGCGCTCCGCGCTGTGCAAGGCGTCGGCGTGCCGTCCCGCTCCCAGCAGCAGGGTGGCCTCGGCCAGGTGGAGCTGTCCCTGCTCCTGGACGTCGGCGGAGACCGCGAGCTCGGCCAGGATGCGGGCGCTCTGCTGCGCCTCGTCCAGCTGCCCCCGGTGCACCCGGATCGGGATGAGGGAGCTCAGGAGCGCGCAGAAGGCGATCCTCGTCTGCGCCCAGTCCTCCTCCGGGAGGTCCGCCTCCCGCGCCAGGACCGCGTCCCAGTCGCCCAGCAGGTAGAGCGGGTAGGCGACGCCGAGGAAGGAGAACTCCCAGTAGCGGTTGCCGACACGGCGGGCGAGCGCGAGGCCCTCCCGCCCGAGCCGCGCCGACTCCTGCACCTGGTCGGTCTGCGACATGATGTCGGAGAGGTTGTAGTAGGCGCGCAGGGCTGCCGAGGGCTTGTCGTGCTCCAGCGCGAGCTCCAGGGCCTGGCCGATGAGGGCGTGCCCCTCCCGCTGGCGCCCGCGCGTGAACAGCACCAGGCCCTTGGTGTTCAGCGCCTGCGCGAGGGTCTCGGGGACGTTGAGGTGCTCGGCGATCGTCAGCGCGAACTCCAGCCGCTCCATCGCCAGGTCCGCCCGGCCGGCGAAGAACCGGAACCGCCCGATCTGCGCGGCCAGTGCGGCGAGGTCGGCGTCGGCCTCCTCCTCGGCCAGCGTCGCGAAGGCGCGGTCCATGTTCTCGAGGCCCTGCTCCAGGCGACCCCGGTCCCAGGAGATCTCGGCGACCCGCGCCGACACGCGTGCCGCGGGGTGGGTGGCGCCCTCGGCGGTGAACAGCTCGATCGCGCGCTCGAAGCTCGTCGCGGCGTCGTCGAGGCGACCTCCGATGGAGGCCATGAGCCCCGCCCGCTCGTGCAGCTCGGCGCGCGCCAGGACGTCGTCCGTGAGCTCGCCCGCCCGCTCGAACGTGCGCTGCGCCGCGTCGTTCGCGCCCAGCGAGGCGGCGCGCTCGGCGGCCCGGACGAGCATCTCGAAGGCCTTGCCCCGCAGCTGCTCCGCGTCGGGGTCGTCCGGGGCGGCGCGGTAGGCGTCGAGGTAGTGGGCGGCCACGAGCTCGGTGGCCTCGTCCTCCTCGGACGTCCACGTCGAGGCGAGGTACGCCGCGGCGGCGAGGTGCTTGGTCTTGCGCTCCCGCCGCGAGAGCGTCTCGTAGGCGATCCGCTTCACGATGTCCTGCAGGAACGAGTACTGGCCGCGCTCGGGGGACCGCGGGTCGGCCTGCACCGAGACGATGTCCTTGCCGAGGAGGGCCGTCAGGAGCACCTCCAGCTCCGCCTCGGGCACCCCGCTGACCGCCGCGAGGCCTTGCTTGGTGAAGTCCTTGCCGAGCACCGCGCCGCACTCGACCAGGCGCCGCTCCCCGGCGGGGAGGGAGTCGAGCCGGGCGGCGACGAGCGCGTGCAGGGTCTCCGGCACCTCCAGGTCGTCGATGGCGGCCGTCGCCCGGTAGACGTTGCCCTCCCGCGTGATCAGCCCGCGGTCCAGCAGCATGCGCACGGTCTCCACCGCGTAGAGCGGGACGCCCTCGGCGCGGTCGAGGATGCGCCCCTCCACGTCCGTCGGGAGCCCCGGCACGAGCCCGGCGAGCAGGGCGCGCATCGAGGTGGTGGACAGGCTCTCGAGGTAGAGGGAGCTGAAGCTCCGCCTCCCGGAGCCCCAGCCGGGTCGCTTGTCCGAGAACTCCGGGCGCGCCAGCGCCAGGACGAACAGCGGGTGGTCGCGCGACCAGTCGAGCAGGTACTCGAGGAAGTCGAGCAGGCCGGCGTCCGCCCAGTGCAGGTCCTCGAAGACGAGGATCGTCGGCCACTTGTCGGCCAGCCGCTCGAAGAGGATCCGCCACGCCGAGAACAGGTTCTCCTGGTCACCCGGGACGCCCTCCTCGAGACCGAGGAGGTGGGCCAGCCGGGGCTCCACCCAGGCCCGCTCCGCGGCGTCGGGCAGGTACTCGTCGAGCGCGGCGCGGAGCTTCGCGCGGGCGGACTCGGGCTTCTCGTCCTCGAGGATCAGGCACCGCTCGCGGACCATCTCCGCCAGCGCCCAGTACGCGATGCCCTCGCCGTAGGAGCGGCACCGGCCGTAGTGCCAGTACGCGTCGTCGGCGAGCCCGTCGATGTACTTCTCGAACTCCCAGGCCAGCCGGGACTTGCCGCTGCCCGCGACCCCGGTGACGACGACCAGCTGCGCGCGGTGCGCGTCCGTCGCGTCGTGGAACAGCTCCTTGACCAGCCGCAGCTCGCGGTCCCGGCCGACGAACGGCGCCTCGAGGCCGCCCGTGCGCAGCATGCCCTTGGCCCCGGCGACGACGCGCAGCGCGCGCCACAGCCGCACCGGCTCGGCCTTGCCCTTGAGCACGTGCTCGCCCGCGTCGTCGTAGGCCACCGCTGCCTCGGAGGCGCGCTTGGTGGACTCGCCGACGAGCACCGTCCCCGGCTCCGCCGCGCTCTGGATCCGCGAGGCGGTGTTGACGATGTCGCCGGCCACCATGCCCTGGCCCTGCGCGCCGACCGTCACGGCGGCCTCGCCGTTCAGCACCCCGGCGCGGGCCTGCAGGCTCGGGTCGAGCCCGGGTACGGCGGCCACCAGCTCGAGGGCCGCGCGTACCGCTCTCTCGACGTCGTCCTCCTGGGCGACCGGGGCGCCCCAGACGGCCATGACCGCGTCGCCGATGAACTTCTCGACCACGCCGCCGTACCGCTCGACGGTGCGGCGCGAGACGTCGAAGTAGCGGGTGAGCAGCTCGCGGGTCTCCTCGGCGTCCCGCCCCTCGGAGGCGCTGGTGAACCCGACGAGGTCGACGAACAGCACCGACACGACCCTGCGCTCGGCGGCCTGCGGCGCGCTCGGGGACGCCGCCTGGGCCGGGACCGCGGTCGCGTCGAGGGGGGCGCCGCAGTCGCCGCAGAACCTCGTGCCGGCCGGCTGCGTGCCGCCGCAGGCCGAGCACACCGTCGCGAGCGCCGTCCCGCAGTCGCCGCAGAACCGCTTGGTGTCGGGGTTCTGCGCGCCGCACGCTGAGCAGGCACTCACGCTCGGGAGGCTACGCGCAGGCCTCCCGATCGGCACCAGAACGAGAAGAGTCTCCCTGTCAGGCGGTGGGGTCGACCGCCCGCGCGTCGACGTCCGCGAGGAACTCGAGCACGTCGGCGTTCGCCCTGTCGCCGGCCGCCACGAGGTAGTTGTGGCCGGCGCCCTCGTAGGTGATGAGGCGGGCGTCGGGCAGCACCTCCGCCAGCTCCTGCCCCCA
>DATJGA010000123.1:0-7208 GCA_035495395.1 Mycobacteriales bacterium
GCCTCGGCGCGGGTGCCCGCCCCGATCTTCGCCATGACGGCGGAGACGTGGTTGCGCACCGTCTTGAGGCTCAGCACGAAGCGGTCGGCGATGTAGGCGTTGCTGTGGCCGTGGGCCACGAGCTCGAGGATCTCGTGCTCGCGCGCCGTCAGCTCGGGGAACGGGCCCTCGCGGCGTCGCGGGTCGCCGGCCGGACGACGCGGTCGAGCACCGCCGCCGACAGCACCCCGTCGCCGGACGCGACCGTCCGCACGGCCCGGACCAGGTCGTCGGCGTCCGCCGTCTTCGTCAGGTACCCCGTCGCCCCCGCCCGGAGCGCCGCGAAGACGGTCGCGTCGTCGTCGCTCGAGGTCAGCTCGAGGACCCGGCAGGTGCCCTGCAGCGCAGCGACCACCGACAGGCCGCTGGCGTCGGGCAGCCCGATGTCGACGACCGCGACCTCCGGCTGCAGCGCGCGCACCGCCTCCAGGCCGGCCGCGGCGGTCCGTGCGAGGGCGACGACGTCGATGTCGCCCGCCCCCTCCAGGGTCGCGCGGACGCCCTCGCCGTACATCGGGTGGTCCTCCACCACGACGACCCGCATTCGGGCACCGGGCTCAGTCACGGTGCACCAGCGGGAGCTCCGCCACGACCGTCGTGCCTCCGCCGGCCGTCGGGACGACGTACGCCGACCCCCCGAGCTCCTCGGCGCGCTCCGCCATGGAGGACAGGCCGATCCCCGTCGTGCTCGCGCCGTGGATGCCGGTGCCGTCGTCGACGACGGTGCACCGGAGCCCGCCCGCCACGCAGAGCTGCACCTGGCAGTGCGCCGCGCTGCTGTGCCGCGCGGCGTTGGTCATCGCCTCCGTCACGATCCGGTACGCCGCGGTCTGCACGGCCGGCGGGAGCGGCGGCAGCTCGACGGCGACCACCTCCACCTGGAACTCGCTCGGCCGGGAGAGCTGCCGGGCCCGCTGCTCGAGAGCTCCGACGAGCCCCAGCTCGTCCAGCCCCGGTGGCCGCAGGTCCTCGAGGATGCTGCGGACGACCTGCCACGCCGCCGTCGACTCGTCGGCGACCGTCGCCAGCAGCTCGTCCGCCGCGGCCGGCTCGTCCTCGCCGAGGTGGCGTCGCGCGGCCTTGACCGCGAGCGACATGCCCGCGAGCGAGGGCGACAGCCCGTCGTGGAGCTCACGGCGCAGCCGGGCGCGCTCCGCCTCACGGCCCTCGACGAGCCGCTCGCGCGACAGCGTGAGCTCGTCGACGAGCCGGATGGCCGCAGCCGCCGGGCCGAGCTGCCCCGCGACCTGCCCGAGCAGCCGCTGGTCAAGGCGCCCGAGGCCGCTCTCGCCACGACGGGGTTCCACCAGCAGCCGTCCCGGCCGCTCGCCCGCGTGCTGCAGCACGAACTCCGCGACCGGCCTGCCCGGCGTCGCAGACCCCTCCTGCGCCAGGCGCTCCCAGCTCCCCTCACGGTCGACCTCCAGGGCGACCCACGGCAGCCGCAGCGCCGCAGCCACGCGCCGCACCACGCGCTGCGGGACGTCCTCGGGCGTGGTCGAGGCGAGCTCCTCGGCCAAGGAGGACAGCAGCGCGAGCGGGTCGCGCCGGTCGCCGTACAGCCGCCGGTCCGCGGCGCGCACCGCGAGCCGGTACGCCGGGAGGAGGGCCCCCGCCACGACGGCGGCAGGGACGAGGGCCGGCGCAAGGGCGTCGTGACCGACCCCGACGACGGAGGCGACGGCGAGCGCGCACCCGAGGTACGCCGCGAGCAGCGCGGCGGACACGAGCGCCCCGATCGCGACCCGGCGCACGATGACGTCGAGCCCGAAGAGCTGGTGGCGGAGCACGGCGTAGCCGAGCCCGATGGGGGGCAGCTCCACCACGAGCAGCGACGGGATCGTCGAGCCCGCTCCGTCGGGGAGGGTCACGAGGCGCTCGAGCGAGGGCAGGCAGAACCACAGCACGACGGCGATCGCCGCCACGGTCGCGAAGGGCACGAGCTCGCGACGCGTCGCCCGCTCGCGGACCGCCCGTGCCACGAGGGAGACGACGCCCACGACCGCGCTGACGAGCACGACGGCGACGAGCAGGCCGAGCACGACGCGTACGGCGAGGGGGTCGAGCTCGCCGACCGCCGTGACGACGACGAGGCCGGCCAGGGCGCCGACCTGCGCGCGGACGACCCACCGCCGCCGTCCCGTCGCTCCGTCGGGGAACAGCGTGACGAGCAGGGGCAGCAGCGGCATCGCGCCCAGCCACAGCACGTTGTCGACGCGCGTGAGGACCGCCCCGTCGTCGCCGGCCACGTCCTTCCAGAGGTGCATGGGCCCGGCGGAGAGCAGCTGGGAGCCGACGTACACCGTCAGCGCCCTCGTCATGGGGTGCGCCGGGAGCCGCGCGAGCAGCAGCACGGTGACCGCCGCGGCCGGCACGAGGAGCACCAGCCAGGCGATCGCGTCGAGCCGCTGGCCCACCGCGTCCGGGCGCACCGCGACGAGCACCGCGAACAGCGCCATCGAGGCCGCCGCGAGGAGTGCGAAGGCCCCAGCCGCCGAGCGCCCCCACCGGGACATGGTCGAAAACTAGCCGTGCAGGGCCCGCGCCGTCCGGAAAACGCGGACGGCGAGGACGATCGCGACCAGCGCGAGCGGGCCGGCGACGTAGACGTAGGCCGCGTCCACGGCGGTCTGCAGACCGGGGTCGTTCACGGCGTACGCCGTCGCGGTGCCCGCGATGACGAACGAGCCGACGCCGGCGACGACGGCGGCCGCACGGGGCGCGCGACGCACGAGGAGCAGCGCGACGACGAGCGGCAGCGCCACGACGGCGAGCCCGGGCGCACCGACGCCGACGGCGTCGACGGTCACGGCCAGCGCGGTGGTGAGCAGCAGCGCGGACAGCAGGCGGGTGGGTTCCATGTGGGCCTCCTCGGGTGAGGAGGCGAGTGGACCGCCGGCAGGTGTCCCGGTTCGAGAGGCACCGGTCCCGACTTCCCGGGACGCACGCTCAAGACGGCTGTCGCGGTCTCCGACATGTCTGGTACGGCCGCATCGTGCAGCGAGGCCTGCCCACCTCGCCGTGCGCGGCCGTCGCTGCGGCCCCACGCGCCGCGCGAACGGGGGGACCAGCCCGACGAGGTGAGGTCCGGTGCCGGACGAGGCCATCCCGCTGCAGCTGCCGACGGCCGAGGTGCTGCTCCAGCCCGTCGTCTCGCTGGAGACGCACGAGATCCGTGGCGCCGAGGCGCTGAGCCGGCTGACGAACGGCGTACCGGTGCTGCAGGCGCTCGCCGACGCCGAGGCACGGGGACGGCGGGACCGCTTCGAGGCCTACCTGCTGCGGCTGGCGCTCACCGCGCGCTACCGCGTGCCGCCCGGTGCGCTGCTCTGCCTCAACGTCAGCGCCGAGGCGCTCCTCGGACCGGCGAGCTCCGCCCTCCTCGACGCCCTGCCGTCCTTGGAGGGGCTCGTCCTCGACCTCCGTCAGGAGGGCACGTGGGAGGGCCGCCCGGAGCTGCTGGCGCGCATCACCGCGTTGCGCGAGCGCGGCGCGCTGCTCGCCCTCGACGACGCCGCGCGCGGCTTCAAGGGCCTGCTCGCCATCGGCCAGCTGCGCCCCGACTGGGTGAAGGTGGACCGCAGCGTCGTGACCGGTGCGATGCACGACCCGATCCGGCTCGCCGGGCTCGACATGTTCGCGCAGTCGGCCCGTCGCAGCGGAAGCGTGCTCGTCGCAGAGGGCGTGGAGACCGAGGAGGACCTGGTGGCGCTCAGGAGCGTGGGCGTCGAGCTGGCCCAGGGCTACCTGTTCAGCCCGCCGGTGGCAGGACCCCTGCCGACCGTGCTCGAACCTCAGTGGAGCTGAGGGGATTCGAACCCCTGACCCCCTCGATGCGAACGAGGTGCGCTACCGGACTGCGCCACAGCCCCGCGGGTGGTGCGGAGGTGCACGAGGCTACCAGCCCCCGGAGACCCTCCGTCGCTCCAGGATCTCCTCGATCTCGGGTCCCTCGTCGAGGATGTCGAGGCCGCTGTCCTCGAGCGTCGCGGCCCACTCGCCGGGCTTGGTGAGGTCCAGCACGCGCGGCGGCCGGGCCGGCGCTGCCGGCTTCCCGACGTACGTCGGCGGCGGCACCGGCACCGGGCTCCAGCTGCTGTCGACGGCGACGGTGGCGTCGTCGTACCTCGCCGCCGGGGCGGGGAGCGCGATGCCGAGCGCCTCGGGTCGGCGGGGCATGCGGTCGGGGATGCCGGCGACCCGCGGCTGCGGACGCGCCTCCGGCTCCGCGACCCGGGTACGGCGGGCCCGCTGGCGCTCGGCCCGCTGCGCCTTGAGCACCGCCTGGCGGCGCAGGTGCACGACGAAGCCGACCAGCAGCAGGTCGCACAGGACGTTGAGGGCACCCATGAGCGGTACGCCGAACAGCGACAGCCCGAGGGTGAGCAGCGCGGTGCCGAGCAGCACGAGCAGGGTGCGCCGGCGGCGCTCGGCGACCGTGGGTGCGGCGGGGAGGTCCACCTCGAGGGCCGGCCGGGGCGGCATGACGACCGCACGCCGCTCCTCGCGGCGCTCCTCGCGTCGCGACAGCACGCGCATCGCGTCGCTGAAGCGGTCGACCGAGGTGAGGGAGGCTGCGCTGTCGTGGCTCCGCAGGGCCATCGGGACCAGCACCGCGAGCCAGGCCCCGACGATCACGAGGAGGATCAGCCCGCTGCCCACGGCGTCGACGGTAGTGATCGGTTCCGCGTTCGCGGTGGACGTGCGCCGGTGTGTCGTCCGGCTTTCAGGCCCGCTGGGCCGAGCGCCAGCGGGTCAGCAACCCGTCCGGCACCTCGTCGGCGGTGAGGGCGAAGCTCAGGTGGTCGCGCCACGCGCCGTCGATGAACAGGTACCGCTCGTGCTGCGCCTCCTCGCGGAACCCGAGCTTGTGCACCACCCGGAGCGACGGCGCGTTCTCCGGCCGGATGTTCACCTCCAGCCGGTGCAGCCCCACCTCGTCGAAGCAGTGGTCGACGAGCAGCGCGACCGCGGTCGGCGTGACGCCCCGGCCGGCGACCTCGGAGGCGACCCAGTAGCCGACCGCCCCTGACCGGAAGGCGCCGAGCACGATGTTCATCACGGTGACCTGACCGACCAGCTCCCCGTCGTACGTGATGCCGAAGGGCAGCGCCCGACCCGCCTTGGCCTCGCGCCGCCACACCCGCAGGGCCGCGCCGTACGCCGCCGGCGAGTGGCGGTCCGACCAGCTGACCTCGGGCGCACCGGGCGGACGTCCCTCCCACGGCGCGAGCCACTGCTCGTCGCGGGTGCGCAGGTCGCTCCACCGCGCGGCGTCGCGGGTGCGCAGCGGCCGCAGCCCGACCCGGCCCTCGTGCAGCTTCGCGGGCCACCCCGGCGCGGCCATCAGTGGTCGCCACCTCGCAGCTGCGCCACGGCGTGCCCGACGACCGGGGCCAGCACGGTGACCCCGTCCCGCACCCCGCCGGTCGACCCGGGGAGCGTGACGACGAGCGCCTGCCCCACCGTGCCGGCCACCGCGCGCGACAGGATCGTGGTCGGTACGGCGGACCGGTTCTCCGCGCGCAGCGCCTCGGCGAGACCGGGGACGGCCCGGTCGAGCAGGGGCAGCACCGCCTCGGGGGTGACGTCGCGCGGGTTGAGGCCGGTCCCGCCGGTCGTGACGACGAGGTCGTGCGCGGCGGCGGCGGCAGTCACCGCGGCCGCGATGTCGGGCACCTCGTCGGGGACGACGACGACGTCGCTCACCTGGAAGCCGAGCTCGCCGAGCAGCGTGGCGAGCAGGGGGCCAGAGGCGTCGTGGCGCAGGCCGCCGTGCGAGCGGTCGGAGACCGTGATCACCGCCGCGCGCGCACCGGGCGGGAGGCCGTCTACCGCTCCCACGAGCCGCTCTTCCCGCCGGTCTTCGTCAGCAGCCGCACGCCCGTGATGGTGCCGCGCGGGTCGACCGACTTCGTCATGTCCACCAAGGTGAGGCAGGCGACGGTCACCGCGGTGAGCGCCTCCATCTCCACCCCGGTGCGGTCGGCGGTACGGACCGTCGCGGTGACCGCCACGCCGTCGTCGTCGACGACCAGGTCGACTACGACGCCGTGCACCGCGATGGGGTGGCACAGCGGCACCAGGTCGGGTGTGCGCTTCGCCCCCATGATCCCGGCGAGCCGGGCGACCGCGAGCGCGTCGCCCTTCGGCACGCCCTCGCCGCGCAGCAGCGCGACGCACTCCGGGGACAGGTCGACCCGGCCCTCCGCCGTCGCGGTGCGCACGGTCACGTCCTTGCCGGCCACGTCGACCATGCGGGCGGCACCCGACTCGTCGAGGTGCGAGAACGGCGATGTCACGACGACCGCCGCTCGAGCACCATCACCTGCACCGGCTGGCCGGCCGCGACCCGCTCGACGTCCTCCGGGACGACCGCGAAGGCGTTGGCCCGGGCCAGCCCGGCGACGAGGTGCGAGCCGGTGCCGGAGACCGGCGTGACGACGTACGCGCCGTCCTTGACCTCGAGCCGGACCCGCAGGAAGGAGCGCTTGCCCGGCGGCGAGGACAGGTCGGCGCTGGTCACCGCCGAGATGACCGGGCGGGTGACGACCGGGGCGCCGATCATCCGCCGCAGCGCCGGCCGCACGAAGGCCTCGAAGGAGACCAGGGCGCTGACCGGGTTGCCGGGAAGCCCGAACACCGGGGTGCGGTCGGGACCGATGACGCCGAAGCCCTGCGGCATGCCGGGCTGCATCGCGACGCGGTGGAAGCCCACCGTCCCGAGCCGCAGCAGCACCTCCTTGACGACGTCGTAGGCGCCCACCGAGACCCCGCCGCTGGTGAGCAGCAGGTCGGCGCGCACCAGCTGGTCCTCCAGCGCGTCGAGCAGGCGCGGGCCGTCGTCGGGGATGATCCCGACCCGGTAGGCGATCGCACCGGCCTCGGTGCAGGCGGCGGTGAGCGCGACGCTGTTGCTGTCGTGGATCTGGCCCGGCCGCAGCGGTGCACCGGGCTCGACGAGCTCGTCCCCCGTGCTGACGACGACGACCCGCGGCCGTGGCCGCACGAGCAGCCGGGCGCGGCCGACCGCCGCCGCCAGGCCGACCTGCGCCGCCCCGAGGTGGCCGCCCGCGGCGAGCACGACCTCACCGGGCTGGACGTCCTCGCCGGCCCGGCGCACGTGCTGGCCGAGGACCGGCACGCGGTCGATGCGCACCTGCGCGAGG
>DATJGA010000124.1:0-7425 GCA_035495395.1 Mycobacteriales bacterium
CGCTCCCCGCCCCGCACGAGGTACGGCACGTCGGCGTCGGAGAGCGCCGCCTCGTACGCCGCGGACTGCGCGTTGACGCGGTAGAGGACGGCGATCTCCCGCGGCGGCACACCGGAGGCGATGAGCTCCTTGCAGCGGCGCGCCACCGCGACCGCCTCGGCGGCCTCGTCGGGGTGCTCGAGGTAGACCGGCTCCGGGCCGGCGGCGCGCTGGCCGCGCAGGTCGAGCCTGCTCGGCACGTGCGCCAGCACCTTGTTCGCCAGGTCGACGACCTGCGGGGTCGACCGGTAGTCGCGCACCAGCCGGACCTCGGTCGCGTGGGGGTAGCGGGCGCGGAAGCCCAGCAGGTACTCCGGCGTGGCCCCGGTGAAGGAGTAGATCGTCTGCTGGGCGTCGCCCACGACGCACAGCTCGTCGCTGCCCCCGAGCCAGGCGTCGAGCAGTCGCTGCTGCAGCGGCGTGACGTCCTGGTACTCGTCCACGACGAACGAGCGGTACCGGCTGCGGAACTCCTCGGCGATGAGCGGGTGCTCCTCGAGGATGCCCGCCGTGTAGAGCAGCAGGTCGTCGAAGTCGGCCAGGCCCTGGTCGGACTTCAGGTCGCGGTAGGCGTCGTAGACCTGCGCGACCACGGCCGCGTCGTACGGCGGGGTGCGACCCGTCGCCTTGCCGACGTACTCCTCCGGCGTGGTGAGGGTGCAGGTGGCCCACTCGATCTCGGTGAGCAGGTCGCGGACCTCGGAGGTGCCGGGGCGCAGCTGCCCGGCCGCCCTGGCCACGAGGGCGAACTTGTTGTCGAGCAGCCGGGGCGGCGCACCACCGACCGCCTTCGGCCAGAAGTAGCCGAGCTGGCGCAGCGCGGCGGAGTGGAACGTGCGCGCCTGCACGCCCTCCACGCCCAGGCCCCGCAGCCGGTGCCGCATCTCCCCGGCGGCCCGCGCGGTGAACGTCACGCACAGCAGGGAGCCCGGCGGCACGGCACCGCTGCGGACGGCGTGCGCCGCCCGGTGCGTGATGGTGCGGGTCTTCCCGGTGCCGGCGCCGGCGAGCACGACGACCGGGCCGCGCACCGCCTCCGCCGCCTCGCGCTGCTCGGGGTCCAGCCCGGCCAGCAGGTCGTCAGCGCTCACCGGCCCATCCTCGCAGAGCGGGGCGACAGGGAAGAGGTGAGCGGTGGGTGGGGTTGACTGCTGGTGTGGGCATGACGATCTACAGCACCCAGTGGTGCGGGTACTGCCACCGGCTGACCCGCCAGCTCGACCGCGAGGGCGACCCCTACGCGTACGTCGACATCGAGGAGGACCCCGCCGCGGCGGCGTTCGTCATGGGCGTCAACGGCGGCAACCGAACGGTCCCGACCGTGCTCTTCGAGGACGGCACGGCCCTCACCAACCCCAGCGTCGCGCAGGTGCTTTCCCGCCTCTCGGCCTGACCTTTCGTGGGATGCTCGCGGCGTGGTCCCAGCCTCCCTCGAGCACCCGGCCGTCGACGCGGTCCTGTCGACCGCCGCTGCCCTGCTCGACATGGAGGTCGTCTTCCTCGGCGGCCTGACCGACGAGTGCTTCACGTTCGAGCGGGTGCACGCGCGCACCAGCTGGCCCGGCGTCGACGAGGGCCGCACCGTCGACCGCACCGACTCGATGTGCCACCGGCTGCTGTCCGGCGCCCCGAGCGCGACCTCCGACGCGGCGGCCGACCCGGCGTACCGGGACGCGCCGGTGCGCAGCCAGCTCGGCATCACCTCCTACGTCGGGGTGCCGGTGCGCAACCCGGCCGGTGAGGTGGTCGCGACGCTGTGCGGCATCGACCGCGCCGGCGTCGCGGTCTCCGAGGCGGCGATCGAGGTGCTGCGCGGGCTCGCCGACGTGCTCGCGGCCCAGCTCGGCCCGCTCGTGTCCGAGCGGATCGTCATCCAGCGCGCACCCGGCGGGGGGTGGCAGGTCGGGGGCGAGGCGACAGGGGACCTCACCAGCGCGATGGTGCTCGCCGACCTGCTCGGCGCGGAGCTCGGCGCACCCGGCCGCCCGCCGCGGGAGGAGCCGGGCGACGACGAGCTCGCGCGGCTCAAGGTCTCGGTGCGCCAGCTCGAGCACGCGCTGGCCGCCCGGGTCGTCGTGGAGCAGGCCATCGGGGTGCTCACCGAGCGGCAGGGCGGCTCCCCGCGCGAGGCGTTCGAGCGGCTGCGGAAGGTCGCCCGCGCGCGCGGCCGCCGGGTGCACGACCTCGCCGGCGAGGTGGTCGCCTCCGCCACCGACCGGGGCGTCCCGCTGCCCCCCGAGCTCGCCGGCCAGCGCTAGGGGTCAGGCCTCGTCGAGCCAGTCGCTGATGAGGGCGTGCGCGATCGAGACCTGGGGCGGTCCGCCGGTGAACCGCTCGCGCAGCTCCTCGCGGGTGAACCACCGGACGTCCTCGAGCTCGCCGTCCCCGACCGCGGGCTCCGCGTCGGCGTCGCACAGCGCCCGGAAGCCGAGCATCAGAGAGGACGGGAACGGCCACGGCTGGCTCGCCCGGTAGGTGACGTCGCGGACGAGCAGCCCGGACTCCTCCTGCACCTCGCGCACCACCGCCTGCTCGGCGCTCTCGCCGGGCTCGACGAAGCCGGCGAGGGTCGAGTAGCGGCCCGGCGGCCAGGACGCCTGCCGCCCCAGCACGCACCGGTCCGCCCCGTCGCTGACGAGCACGATGACGGCGGGGTCGGTGCGCGGGAAGTGGTCCGTCCCGTCGACCGGGCAGCGCCGCACCGCGCCGCCCTGGACGACCTCGGTCGGTGTGCCGCAGCGCGGGCAGCGCGGGTGCGCGGCGTGCCAGTTCGTCAGGCCGACGGCGTGCACGAGCAGGCCCGCGTCGCGGTCGCCGAGCACCGCCCCCACCTCGCGCAGTCCCATCGGCCGGGTGCCGAGCCGTCGCGGCAGCTCCCCGCGCACGGCGAAGAAGCGCCGCCCGTCGAGCCGGCCGAGGTAGAGCCGGTCGCCCTCGGGCGCGTCGGCGGCACCGACGAGCACGAGGTCGGTGCCGTCGACCAGCGCTCTCCCCTGCTCGTCGACGACGAGCACCTGCGCGTCCGCCCAGGCGGCGTCGAGCGCCTCCGGCGACGAGCGCGCGGCCGCGTCCCGGTCGACGGTCGCGCGCGCGAGCGGGGGCCGGCGCACGCCGGGCGTCAGGCCGTCTCGAGGTCGACGAGGGAGCCGACGCCGGCAGCCACGACGGAGGCGTCACCCACGAGGACGGGGGTCAGCACCGACGGGGCGAACCACCGCGCGCCCGCGGCCAGCACGTCCGCGACCGACACCCGCTGCAGCGCGGCAGCGTGCTCCTTGAGCCAGGACAGCTCGAGGCCGGCGCCGGCGAGCTGCGACACCTGCCCCGCGAGCCCCGCCTGCGAGGCGGTGCCGAGCGCCATCGTGCCGAGGGCGTAGCGCCGCGCCTGGTCCAGCTCGTCCTGGCCGACCGGGAGGGTGGCCATCCGGCCCAGCTCGTAGAGCGTCTCGAGCAGCGCCGGCGCGGTGACCTCGGTCGCCACGTCGGCGCCCGCGAGCATCCGCGAGCTCGCCGACGGGTGGTCGAAGCCGGAGTGCGGGCAGTACGTGTAGCCCTTGTCCTCGCGGATGTTCGCCACCCAGCGCGAGCTGAAGTACCCGCCGAACACGAGGTTGGCCAGCACCGCGGCGGCGTAGTCGTCGGCGGTCCGCGTCGGGGCCGCGCCACCGAACCGGATGGTCGTCTGCACAGCCCCGGGCCGGTCGACGAGGAGCGCGCGGCGCCCCTCCTGCTCGGGCGCAGCGGGCGTGGCGACGTGCTGCCCCTCGGCGACCCAGCCGGCCAGCGCCTTCTCGACGAGCTTCGCGCCCCTGGCGGCGGTGACGTCGCCGACGAGCGTCAGCACGCTGCCGGCCGGCACCACCCTCGCGGCGTGCAGGTCGCGCAGCCGCTTGGCGGTGACGGCCTCGACGTCCTCGGTCTCGGGCAGGTCGCGCCCGTACGGGTGGTCGCCGTACATCCGGGCGAGCAGGGCCTCACGCGCCACGACGCCCGGGCTGCTGCGGTGGATCGCGAGCTCCTGCACCAGCCGGTCGCGCTCGCCGTCGACGTCCCGCTTGGGGTACGCCGCGCCGGTGAGCACCTCGGCGAGCAGCCCGAGCAGGCCGTCGAGGTGGGAGGCGAGCACCGACCCCCCGAAGCCGAGCCGGTCCGCGTCCGCGCCGACGGACAGCGTCGCGCCGAGGGACTGCAGGTCGCGGGCCAGCGTCGCCGCGTCGCGCTGCTCGGTGCCCAGCAGCATGGTGTCCGACAGCAGCGCCGCCTGCGCCGCGTGCGGCCGGCCGCGCTTGCCGGTCGGGGCCGCGAACGGCACCCGCAGGCGCAGCTCGACGAGCGGCACACCGGTCCGCCGTACGACGAGCAGGCGCAGGCCGTTGTCGAGCAGGGTCTCCGTGACCGGAGGCAGCTTGAGGGCCTTGCCCTTGGCGAGACCGGGGGCGGCGCGCTTCACCGGGCACCCCCCGGGCGGTGCTCGAGCACGGCGCGGTTGTCGCGGCGCAGGGTCGCGGCCGCGGCGACGACCTGCTCGGCCGTCACCCCGGCCAGCAGCTCCGGGACCTCGTTGAGCAGCTCGGCACGGTCGCGCTGCTGCTCCAGCACCGCGGCGTGCGTCGCGCGGCCGAGCACCGGGTCGATGTCGCGGAGGTACCGCGCGGTCATCCGGGCGACGGTGCGCGCGACCTCGTCGCTGTCGCAGCCGTCGTGCGCGAGCCGCTCGACCTCCTCGTCGACGGTGTCCACGACCGTCTGCACCTTCACGTCCGGGGCGTGGTGCACCTCGAGCATCAGCGGCATCGGGTCGCGGGCGTCGAAGGCGTCCCCCATCACGCCGAGGTACCCGCCCACGCTCGTCGCCACCCGGTCCTGCAGCAGCAGCCGCTGCTGCAGCCGCGCCGCGTCGCCGTCGGTGAGCACCTCGGCGAGCACCACGTAGGGCAGGTACGACGGGAGGTCGGTCGGGTCGGGCACGCGCCACGCCATCGCGACCGCCGGGGCCGGGGCGAGCGGGTCCTCGACGACGCCCCAGCGGGGCTCCGTCAGCGGCGGCTCGGCGAACGACGGCCGCCGCGGCACGGCGCGACCGGGGATGTCCCCGAAGTGCTCCTCGACCCAGCGCAGCACCTGGTCCGTGTCGACGTCGCCGGCGACCGTCAGCACCGCGTTGGCGGGGGCGTAGTAGCGGTCGAAGAAGGAGCGGGCGTCGTCGAGCGTGGCCGCCTCGAGGTCGACGAACGAGCCGTACCCGTCGTGGCTGTTGGCGAAGGTGTCGAACAGCACCGGCGGCATCGACAGCCACGGGAACCCGCCGTACGGGCGGTTCTGGACGTTGACGCGGATCTCGTTCTGGACGACCGCGACCTGGTTCTCCAGGTTCTCCTGCGTCAGCGCGACGCTGCGCATCCGGTCGGCCTCGAGGAACAGCGCGAGCTCGGTGGCGCTGCTCGGCAGCAGCTCCCAGTAGTTCGTGTAGTCGACGTGGGTCGAGCCGTTGAGGGTGCCGCCGGAGCCCTGCACGTAGGTGAAGTGCTCGGTCTTCCCGAGGTTCTCCGAGCCCTGGAACATGAGGTGCTCGAAGAGGTGGGCGAAGCCGGTGCGGCCCTCCGGCTCGCTGCGCATGCCGACGTCGTAGTAGACGGCCACCGCGACGACCGGGCTGGCCCGGTCGGGCAGGACGACGACCCGGAGGCCGTTGGCGAGGCGGGCGCGCTCGATGGCGAACGACGCGCGGGCGGCGGTGGCGGTCGGCACGCAGCCGACGCTACCCCGCCCCCGGTACGGTCCACGCGTGACTGAGGCGTACTCCGGTTTCGAGGGCACCGTCGGACGCACCGTGGCCGGCTCCACGCCGTACTGGCCGCCGCGGCCGGACCCGACCGGCAAGCCGAACGTCGTGGTGGTGCTCGTCGACGACCTGGGCTTCGCCGATCTCGGCTGCTTCGGCTCCGAGATCTCGACACCGCACGTGGACGCGCTGGCGGCACGGGGCCTGCGGTACACGAACTTCCACGTCACGCCGATGTGCTCGCCGACCCGCGCCGCGCTGCTCACCGGGCTGAACCCGCACGCCGCAGGGGTGGGGCACGTGGCGCACTCCGACCCCGGCTTCCCCGGGTACGCGATGGAGCTCGCCGACAACGCGGTCACCCTCGCCGAGGTGCTGCGCGGGCACGGGTACGCGACCTTCATGGCCGGCAAGTGGCACCTGGCCAAGGACAGCGACTGCAGCGACGCCGGCCCGAGGCACTCCTGGCCGTGCCAGCGCGGCTTCGACCGGTTCTACGGCTTCCTCGACGGGTTCACGAACCTGCACCACCCGCACCGGCTCGTGCAGGACAACACCGCGCTGGACGTCGAGGAGTACCCGGAGGGGTACTACCTCACCGACGACCTCACCGACCGCGCCATCGAGATGGTCCGCTCCTCGAAGGCGGCCGACCCGACCAAGCCGTTCTTCCTCTACCTCGCGCACGGCGCGGTGCACGCGCCGCTGCTCGCGAAGGACGCCGACATCGCCCGGTACGACGGGCGCTACCGACAGGGGTGGGACGCCCTGCGGGAGGCGCGCTTCGCCCGGCAGCTGGAGCTCGGCGTCCTCGAGCCCGGTACGGCGCTGCCGCCGCGCAACAGCGAGCGCGGCCACGAGGTGCTGCCCTGGGACTCGCTGGAGCCCGAGGTGCAGGAGCTGTTCGCGAGGTACATGGCGGTCTACGCCGCGATGGTCGACAACGTGGACCAGCAGCTCGGCCGGCTCCTCTCCGCCCTCGAGGAGCTGGGTGAGCTCGACGACACCCTGGTGCTGTTCACCTCCGACAACGGCGCCTCCCGGGAGGGCGAGGCCGAGGGCACGACGGCGTACTACCAGCACCTGCTGGGGGCCACCGACACCTCCGCCGACCTGGCCCGGCTCGCCGAGATCGGCGGCCCGACGACCACCCCCCACTACCCGCGCGGCTGGGCCATGGCCAGCGGGACGCCGTACCGGCTCTACAAGATCAACACGCACGCGGGCGGGCACTCGGTGCCGATGGTGCTCGCCGGCCCGGGCGTGCCCACGGGGATGCGGCGGCAGTTCGCGCACGTCACCGACGTGCTGCCGACGCTGCTCGACCTGCTCGACCTGGAGCGCCCCACCCACCGGCACGGCGTGGAGCTGCAGCCGGTCGCCGGTGCCTCGTTCCGCCCGAGCATCGAGTCGGCGGAGGCGCCGTCGACGCACCCGGAGCAGCACTACGAGATGGTCGGCAACCGCGGGTACTACCGCGACGGGTGGGAGGTGGTGACCGACCACCGGCCGCTCACGCCCCTCACCGACGCCGAGTGGGAGCTCTACGACCTCCACGCCGACCCGACCGAGACGACCAACCTGGCGGCCGAGCACCCCGAGCG
>DATJGA010000125.1:0-6154 GCA_035495395.1 Mycobacteriales bacterium
CGGCGTGACGATCCGCCGGGTCCTGACCGACAACGCCAAGAGCTACCGGTACGGCAAGGACTGGATCGCGGTCTGCCAGGCACTGCAGATCAGGCGCCGCTTCATCAAGCCCGGCTGCCCGTGGACCAACGGCAAGGCGGAACGCTTCAACCGAACGCTGCTCACCGATTGGGCCTACGCCCGGCCGTGGACCTACAACGGACAGCGGAACCTGGCCTTCGACCGGTTCCTGATCCGGTACAACATGGAACGAGGCCACACCGCCCTCAACCGAAGGCCACCGATCAGCAGGCTCGCCGCCTAACGGTCAACAACCTGTCCGGTCAGGACATCTAGAGCGGGCAGGACGCCACGTTCCGCGGCGTTTGCCACGACCCCTCCGCGCCCGAGTTCGCCGAAGGCGCTGCCAGGACGCCGACGACCTGGTAGACGTCGGTGGCAGGCAACCGACCCGAGGGGGAGGCATGACCGACAGCACGAGGATGAGGCCGGACGTCAGCGAGATGGTGGTCGTCCACGACGTCTTCAGGGACACCTTCTCGGCGGCGCCGAAGCTGATCGAGACGGTCGACGGCGACGACAGCGCGCGGACCGAGCTGCTCAAGAACCTCTACGCCAACGTCATCGCCTTCCTCACGACCCACCACGAGGGCGAGGACCTCCTCATCTACCCGCACCTGCTGGAGCGGGCGCCGGAGCAGGCGGACCTGATCCAGCGCGTCAACGCGCAGCACCACGAGGTCGAGGAGCAGATCCGCAGCACCTCGGCGGCGGTGGCGGCCTGGACGCCCGGGGACCTCGCGTCCCAGTCCGCGGCAGCGGCGGCCCTCGACGGGCTCGGGACGCGCCTGGCGGTCCACCTCGGCGACGAGGAGCAGGAGATGCTCCCGCTGTGCGAGGAGCACATCACCGTCGAGGAGTGGGGGGCGCTCCCGGGGCACTCCTTGCGCACCTTCACCGGGGACAAGGTCTGGCTGGTCCTCGGCCTGATCCGCGAGCGGATGACGCAGGCCCAGCGCGACGCGATGCTGCAGAAGATGCCGCCACCGGTCGTCGAGATGTGGACCGGCTTCGGCGAGAGCGCGTTCCGGGAGCTGATGACGCAGGTCGGCCCCCCGCTCGGCTGAGCCCCGCGGCAGCGGGGGTCAGCGCAGGGTGAGCTGGCGGTTGAGCAGACCGGCCCGGGCGCGCCGCTCGTCGCTGGTCAGCGCCCCGCCGGTGAGCGCCTCGTCGAGCCGGGCCCGGAACGCGGTGGCCGGTTCCTCCAGGGACGGGGCCTCGGTCTCGCGGGGCAGGTCCCACACGGGCACCAGCACGCCGTACGCGCGGAAGGTGCCGACGAACCGGGTGCCCTCACCGAGGGCGAGCCCCCCGGCGACCGAGAGCCGGGCCAGCGCGTCGAGCAGCGGGTCCTCGTCCTCAGGCAGCACCCAGCGCAGGTGGCTGCGCTCCTTCATGCGGCACCAGTAGGCGCTGGTCACCGACGTGAGCCGCTCGGTGGGGACGACCGAGGCGTTGGCGCGCTCGAGGGCCTCGGCGGTGTCGCCGCCCGGGTCCTCCTCGCCGTCGAGCCAGTAGTCGAACCCGCTCTGCACGGTGACCTCGATCGGGGCGTCGTCGAGCAGGTCCTGCAGCCGCGGACCGGGACCGGGCAGGCCGGTCGGCACGACGCTCGAGCCCGGCTCGGCGTCGAGCAGCTGGTCGAGCACGGCGGCGAGGTCGCGGCTGGCGTCCCCGGAACGGGAGGCCACCTGCAGCCCGAGGAAGCGCCGTCCGGAGCGGGTCACCATCCCCGGCCACTGCAGCGGGAGCACGGTCGACAGCGTGACCGGGACGTCGCTGCTGCGCAGCCGGAGCGGCGCGGTGGCGGCCGGCACGATCTCGCGCAGCGCGACCCACTCGGTCTCGTCGGCGCGGCCGGCGAACGGGCGCGCGACGAAGACGTCCCGCTGCTTGGCGGGCTTGTCCGCGCTCCTCCGTCGGCTCATGCGCCGACCCTAGCGAGGCCCCCGGTGTGGCGTACGGGTGACGAAGGCCGCGAAGCGGACCCCGCGGACGTAGCATCCGGGTGTGCGCGTGTTCCTCACCGGCGCCACCGGGTTCATCGGGGGCGAGGTCGCTCGGCTCCTGCGGGAGCGGGGCGACGACGTCCGCGCGCTCGTGCGCACCCCGGCGAAGGCCGACGCGCTGCAGGCGCTGGGCTGCGAGCTCGTCGCGGGCGACCTGTCCGACGAGCCCGCGCTGCGCACCGCGCTGACCGGCTGCGACGCCGTCGTGCACTGCGCCGCGGTCTACGAGGTCGGGGTGCTGGACAGCGACCGCGAGCGCCTGGTCGACGCCAACGTGCGGGGCACCGAGCGGGTCCTCGGCGCCGCGCTGGCGGCCGGCGTGAGCAAGGCCGTGTACGTGAGCACCGTCGCGGTCTTCGGCGACACCAAGGGCCAGGTCGCCGACGAGCAGTGGGAGCGCACCGAGGGCCAGGCCTTCACCAGCGTGTACGAGCAGACCAAGGTCGAGGCGCACGAGCGGGCCCAGCAGATCGGTGCGCAGGGCCTGCCCCTCGTCGTCGTGCAGCCCGGTGTCGTCTACGGCCCCGGCGACCACAGCGAGGTCGGCGGACTGTTCGACCGGCTCCTCAAGGGCCGGCTGCCGCTGGTGCCGTTCCCGGAGATGGGGATCACGCCGGTGCACCGCGACGACGTCGCGGCCGGCGTCGTGCTCGCGCTCGACAAGGGCGTCGCCGGTCAGTCGTACGTCCTCGCCGGTGAGCCCACGACGATGGGCGACCTCATCCGGGAGCTGGCCCGCGTCGCCGGCAAGCGGGCGCCGCTCGGGGCGCTGCCACCCGTGCTCGTCAAGGCCATGGTGCCGGTCGGCCGCTTCGTCGGGCCGCTGCTCGGCTTCCCGCCGAACCTGCGCGAGCTGCTCAGCTCCAGCCACGGCGTGACGTTCTGGGCGCGCAGCGACAAGGCGCAGGCCGAGCTGGGCTGGACGCACCGGCCGCTCGACGAGGGCCTGCGGACGGTGCTCCCGTGAGCGCCGGCGAGCGGACCCGGCTGTACCTGCCGCTGCACCAGCTGCAGCCGCGCCAGTCGGGCGAGGACGTGCTCGAGGGCGGCGTCGCCGAGTGGGCCACCCGCATCACCGAGGCGCAGGAGACCGTCCTGCTGCTCAACGAGCGCGGCCGGGTCGCGGCGATCAGCACCGGCGCGGCGCTCGCGCTCAACCTCGACGTGGTGACCTGCCTCGGCAAGCCGCTGCTCGACCTCGTCGTGGTCGTCGACTTCAGCGCCACCGGGGTGCCCGTGGACGACCCCGACGTGCAGCTGCCGCCGCTCAAGGCGCTGCGCAGCCAGACCATGGCGCGCGGCCTGGTCCGGCTGCGGCTCGGCCGCGGCGTGCTGACGACCTACGACTGCGTGGGCGTCCCGCTCGCCGGCGGGGCCGGCGCGCTCGCGTTCTTCGCCGAGGTCTGAGCCCGCAGCAGCACCTCGTGCGCCGGCAGCCCCAGCTGCTCGGCCGCCCGGGCGACGTCCTCCCACTCGGGAGTGCTCGTGACCAGCTCCCCGTCGTACCAGCCGTGCTTGACGGCGACCGGCTGGCCGCCGACGTCGACCGTGGTGAAGGTGCGCTCCAGCGCGTGCTTGACGACCGGGGTCTCGCGCAGCCCGATGCTCGTCGTCTCGCGGAACACCACGGCCCGTACGGCGGGCAGCGCCGCCTCCGGGACCAGGGCCGCGACGGTGTGCGCCGGGCGGCCCTTCTTCATGAGCACCGGGGTCAGCCAGGCGTCGACGGCGCCCGCGGCGAGCAGCCGCTCGAGCACGGTCGGCCACAGCCGCGGGTCGAGGTCGTCGACGTTCGCCTCGAGCAGGTGCTCGCGGGCCGGTGCGTCGGTCGAGGTGCCGAGCACGAGCCGGACCGCGTTGCACACCACGTCGGTGTCGCGGCTGCCGGCGCCCGCGCCCGTGCGCCCGAGCTGCATCGGCGGCAGCGGGCCCCAGGCGTCGACGAGCGTCGCGAGCAGCGCCGCGCCGGTTGGGGTGGTGCTCTCGAAGGGCGCCGGTCCGGCCTGCACCGGGGCGCCGTCGAGGAGCCGGAGCACGGCCGGGACGGGTACCGGCAGCGGCCCGTGCGCACCGCGCGCGGTGCCCGAGCCGAGCGAGACGGGCGAGCACACCAGCCGCTCCAGCCCGAGGTGCCGGAACCCGGCGCACACCCCGACGACGTCGGCGAGCGCGTCCAGGGCACCGACCTCGTGGAAGGTGACCTCGTCGGGGCTGGTGCCGTGCACGGCCGCCTCCGCCTCGGCCAGCCGGCGGAAGGCCTCCTGCGGCAGCTCGGGGTGGCTCAGCCGGTCGAGCAGCACCCGCACGTCGGCCCAGCTGCGGTGCTCGTGCGCGTCGGGGGCGAGCACGTCGACCTTGGTGGCGGCCAGCCCGCCGCGGGTCGTCGGCGCCGCGGTGAGCCGCAGGTCGAGGTCGAGCTCGTCGAGGTCGGCCTGCAGCGCGGTGAGCGGGACGCCGGCGTCGACGAGGGCGCCGAGCAGCATGTCGCCGCTCGCGCCGGCCTGCGCGTCGAGCCAGCCGATCACCCGACGTGCGCCCGGCGGGCGACCCGGGCGGCGAACACCCCCGCCCCGAAGCCGTTGTCGATGTTCACGACGGTGACGCCGGGGGCGCAGGAGTTGAGCATCGCGAGCAGCGCGGCCAGCCCGCCGAAGGACGCGCCGTACCCGATCGACGTGGGCACCGCGACCAGCGGCGTGCCGACGAGGCCGCCCACGACGCTGGGCAGCGCGCCCTCCATGCCGGCGACCACGACGACGACGTCCGCCCGGTCCAGCACCGACCGCGCGGCGAGCAGCCGGTGCAGCCCCGCGACGCCGACGTCGTCGACCCGCTCGACGCAGGCCCCGAAGGCGGTCGCGGTGAGGGCCGCCTCCTGCGCCACCGGGCCGTCCGACGTACCCGCGGCGACGACGGCGACGAGGCCGCGCGGCGGGGGCGGGGTGCCGACGAGGACCGTGGCGCCGCTGCCGCCGAGCGCCTCGGCGACCTCGGGCGTGCAGCGCGTGACGAGCACCCGGTCGCTGCGGGCGCGCAGCGCGGTGACGTTGTCGAGCACCTGCTCGACCGTCTTGCCCGCGGCGTAGACGACCTCCGGGTCTCCGGTGCGCAGCGCCCGGTGGGTGTCGACGAGGGAGTGCGCCAGGTCGTCGTACGGCGCGGTGGCGAAGCGGTCCAGGGCTGCGGCGGCGTCAAGGGAACCGGCAGCGACTTGCTGCAGGAGGTCGAGCGCCTGGTCCCGGTCCACGTTGCGAAAGGTAGTCTCGCCCCCGTGCTCCTCGAAGGCCAGACCCTGTCCACCGTCGCGCTGGCAGCGGCGGTGGCGGCGGGGCTCTCGCTCCTGCTGGCCGTCGTCCTCGGCCTCAAGCTGCACCGGCTGCGCAAGGCGCACGACGTGCTCACCGGCGGCGACAGCGGCCTGACGTTCGTCGACGCCGTGCGCACGCAGCAGGCCGAGACCACGGGGCTGCGCTCCGACCTGGCCCGGATGCGCGACGACCTCGCCGCCGCGCGCGCCGACCTGTCCGACGCGCTGCGGCACGTCGCGGTCGTGCGGTACGACGCCTTCGGCGACATGGGCGGCCGGCTGTCGTTCAGCGCCGCGCTGCTCGACGACGCCGGCGACGGCCTGGTGCTCACCTCGATCAACGGGCGCACCGAGACCCGCTCCTACGCCAAGGGCGTCAAGGCCGGCGCGAGCGACCACTCGCTCAGCCCCGAGGAGGAGCAGGCGATCTCCTACGCCACCCGCACCGCCACCCAGCCGGACCTCGTGCCGCACGCGGCGCCGCGCCGCTCGCGGGTCCGCAAGCGCTGATGCGCTACGCCTACCTCGGTCCGGCCGGGACCTTCGCCGAGGCGGCGCTGCGCACCCTCGACGGGGTCACCGAGGCGGTCCCGGCGGTCAGCGTCGTCGCCGCCCTCGAGGCGGTCCGGGCCGGTACGGCGGACTGCGCCGTCGTCCCGTTCGAGAACTCCGTCGAGGGGTCGGTGCCGACCACCCTGGACGAGCTCGCGGTCGGCGACGCGCTGCACGTGGTCCGCGAGGTGGTGCTGCCGGTGAGCTTCGCGCTGCTGGCCCGGCC
>DATJGA010000126.1:0-7592 GCA_035495395.1 Mycobacteriales bacterium
CATCGTCAAGGCCGAGCTGGCCCGCCGTACCGGCGGCGAGGGAGGGTCCGTGATGGACCACCTCGCGGACGTGCTCGCGGAGCACCGGGGCACGGCGCACGGCATGGGCCGGCACGTCACCGTCGAGCCCTCGCGCGTGGACGCCCACCAGCGGTACGTCGAGTCGCTGGTCGCGGATGTCGACCTCACCGACACGACGGCGCGCACCGACGCCGAGCTCAACGAGGTCCTCGAGGTCCTCACCGCCGAGGAGCGCACCGTCTCCGACAAGCGGCGGAAGGTCCAGGAGGTCATGGACGCGCTCAGCGCCGAGGTGACCCGCCGGTACCGCGACGGCGAGGCCGACGTGGCCGCCCTCCTCCCGGAAGAGTGAGCGCGCTCCTCGCGGAGGTCGTCCGGTCCGGGTACGTCGAAGGCACCCACAGCGGTGCCGTGCTCGCGCTGCGGGCCGACGGGTCGGTGGCGCTCTCGGTCGGCGACGTGGACCGGCCCTGGTTCCCGCGCTCGTCGAACAAGCCGCTGCAGGCCGTCGCCCTGCTCGACGCCGGGTGGGCGCCGACGGACGAGCGGCAGGTGGCGCTCGCGGCCGCGTCGCACTCCGGGGAGCCCGGGCACCTCGACGTCGTGCGCACGGTCCTCGCCGACCTCGACCTGCTCGGCTGCCCGCCCGAGCTGCCGCTGGGGCCGGAGGCCGCTCAGGCGCTGCTCCGTGCCGGGGGCGAGCCGACGCCCCTGACCATGAACTGCTCGGGCAAGCACGCCGCGATGCTCGCCACCTGCCTGCTGCAGGGCTGGCCGACCGGGGGCTACCTCGACGTGGCGCACCCCGTGCAGCGCGCGGTCCTGCACGGCATCGAGGCGCTGGCCGGCCAGCACGTGCGGCACCTCGCCGTCGACGGCTGCGGCGCCCCGCAGCACGCGCTCACCCTCGGGGGGCTGGCCCGCGCGTACACGCGCCTGGCGACCGCCGACGGCGCGGCGCGCCGGGTGGCCGAGGCGATGCGGGCGCACCCCTGGTACGTCGGGGGCACCGGCCGGGACGTCACCCGGCTCATGGAGGGCGTCCCCGGGCTGGTCTGCAAGGACGGCGCCGAGGGCGTGTTCGCGGCGGCGCTGCCCGACGGGTCGAGCGCCGTGGTGAAGATCGCCGACGGCGCGGCTCGCGCGCGCACCCCGGTGCTCGTCGCCGCGCTCCGCGCGCTCGGCTGCGACGCCCCGGTGCTCGACGAGCTGGCGACCACGCCGGTGCTCGGCGGCGGCCGACCGGTCGGCGAGGTCCGGGTCGTCGGGGAGCTGGCCCGGCTCAGCTGACGGCGGGCTCCCGCTCCCGGAGGCGGGGCTGCACGACGTACTCGGCGAGCCGGAAGCGCTTCATCCGCCGCATGTACGTGAAGGTGAAGCCCGGCCAGAGCGTGGTGTTGCGGCCGGCGGCGTCGAGGTACCAGGAGCTGCAGCCGCCGGTCGACCAGACCGTCTTCGCGAGATCGGCCTGCAGCTCGGCGTTGTAGGCGGCCTGCACGTCGGCGCGCGGCTCGAGCACGGCGTACCCGGCGGCGGACATGGCGTCGAGGGCCTGCACCATGTGGCCGACCTGGGCCTCGATCATGAGCACCATCGAGTTGTGGCCGAGGCCGGTGTTCGGGCCGACGAGGAAGAACAGGTTGGGGAAGCCGGCGACGGTCAGGCCGCGGTGCGCCTGCATCCCCTCGGTGGCCCAGTGCTTGGCGAGCGAGACGCCGTCGACGACGATCCGGTCCGCGACCGGCGGGTCGGTGACGTGGAACCCGGTGCCGAACACGATGCTGTCGACCTCGTGCGTGGTCCGGGTGCCGTCGGCCGCCTCGGTCACCACGCCCTCGGGCACCACGGAGACGATGCGGTCGGTGACGACGGAGGCGTTGGGCTGGGTCAGCGCCGGGTAGTACGTCGAGCTGAGCAGCACGCGCTTGCAGCCCAGGTCGAAGTGCGGCGTCAGCTTGGCCCGGAGCGCCGGGTCCTTCACCTGCGCCTCGAGCTGCTTGGTCGCCATCCGCTCGGCCAGCTTGAGGATGCCGCGGTGGTACCGGAACCCGATGAGGTGGCTCTCCCGGCCGAGGTAGATGGCCGAGCGCACCGCGCGCTGCAGCGCCGGCCACCGGGCGAAGGCCCGGCGCTCGGCCTTGCTGAGGCCGCGGTCCATGCGCGGCAGCACCCACGGCGCGGTGCGCTGGAAGAGCACGAGCTGCTCGGCGTCCTGCTGCACGAACGGCACGAACTGGATGGCCGAGGCCCCGGTGCCGACGACCGCCACCCGGCGGCCCTTCGCGGACCAGCTGTGGTCCCAGCGCGCCGAGTGGAACACCGTGCCCTGGAAGCTCGAGAGCCCAGGGATGTCAGGGGTCGTGGGGTCCGACAGCGCGCCGGTGCCGGCGACGAGCACGTCGGCGGTGAGGTCGCCGCGGGAGGTGCTGATCGCCCAGTGCTGCTTGTCCGGCACCCACGTCGCGCCGGTCACCTCGGTGTCGAAGCGGACGTGCCGCAGCACGTCGTGCTCGCGGGCCACCCGCTGCAGGTACGCGTGGATCTCCGCCTGCGGGCTGAAGCTGCGCGACCAGTCGGGGTTCGGCGCGAAGGAGAACGAGTAGACGTGCGAGGGGACGTCGCAGGCCGCCCCCGGGTAGGTGTTGTCGCGCCAGGTGCCGCCGACGTCGTTGCCGCGCTCGAGGACCACGAAGTCCTCGCGGCCCGACTCCTTGAGCTTGATCGCAGCGCACAGCCCGGCGAAGCCGGAGCCGACGACGACGACCGGGTGGTGCTCCGAGCTCATGCGAAGACCCCTTCGGTACGGCGGAGCATCAGCGGGGGGAGCCGGCGGCCTGCGGCCCGGTCGAGCCGGCGCAACCCGAGCGCCAGCGTCGCGATCCACAGCAGCGCGAGCACTCCCAGGATGCCGTACGCCGTGTGCTTGAGCGCGTCGCTGCCACCCACCTGCTCGCGCTGCAGGATCTTCACGTCGGGCACGAAGTCCCGCACGAAGTGCGGCGAGGCGGGGACGCCCGCGGCCGGGATCGCCGGGTCCTCGGGCAGGTAGACCGGCAGCGCCTGCTGCGAGCCCGAGGTCGCGATCCGCAGGATCGTCTTGTAGTCGCCGCTCACGGGCACGGCGCCGTGCGTGCGGTAGACGCCGGGGGAGACCTCGTCGAGCGTCGTGAGCCGCAGCCCGGTGCCGCCGACGAGGTCGCCGCCCTGCCACGAGGTGACGTTGAACCACGCGACGTCCTTCGCGATCGTCGGGGGCTCGAGGCGCACGAGCAGCGTCGCCTCGTGCGGGCCCGCCGCCGTGACCGTGACGTCGGCGCGGTAGCCGGTGTGCGAGCCGACCGGCAGCGCGACGCCGATCACGGCGAGGACGGCCGCGAAGGCCAGCCCGACCGCGAGGCGCGGGGTCGCCGTACGGGTGGTGGGCTCGGGCTGCAGGGACCGACCGGTGGCGGTGCCGAGGACCGCGCCGCCGACCGCGGCGACGAGGGCGAGCAGGTAGGCCTCGGGGAACAGCACCGGCTGCCAGGGAAGCGCGAACGCGACCTGGCCGAACGCCCACTCGCTCGCCACCCCGACGGTGCCGATGAGGGCGCCGCTGGTGAGGGCGAACCGCAGTGCCTGCGACGTCGGCACGGCGAGCGCGACCGCCTCGACGAGCAGCGCCTCGACGAGGTACAGGGGCAGGTGGGGGGTGGTGAGGCCGAAGACGCCGCCGATCACGACCGCCCAGATGCCGCGCACGGCGAGGAAGAACAGCGCCGCCTTGAGGGCGCCGCCGCGGCCGAGCCGGACCCGGGCGGCGGTCAGCGCGATGCCGGCGGCCAGCGCGATGAGGATCGGGTGGTAGATCGCGTTGAACTGCGGGACGCCCATGTCGAACTCGTCCTGCAGGGTCGACAGACCGATGAGGAACGAGCCCGCGATCGAGGCGGTGCGCCAGGCCTCCAGGAGCCGCCAGGCGCGGGGGACGTCGGTGCCGGTTCGGCCGTTTCGCCGGCGGCCCTCCTCGAGGAGGACCCAGGTGGCGAGCGTGGTGAGCGAGGCCCCACCGATCATCTGGATGTGGGTGGGGGACCACAGCGTGACGTCCTGGCCGAACACGTTGTGCCACAGGTCGTCGAGCGGGAACCCGGCGAGGCTCACCGAGCCGCACAGCAGGATGAGCGCCCCGCCGAGGGAGGAGCGGAGCCCGAACGGCAGCTGCACCGCGGCCCCGCCGTCGGTGTCGTGGTCGAGCGTGATCGCGAGGATGCCGGCGACGACGAGGCCGCAGAGCCCGATGACGATCGGCCAGTGCGCCGGCGTGCCGAAGGGGTTCTGGTCGCGGCCGTTGTCGATGTGCACGGCGACGTCCCAGTAGAAGCCGAAGCCCGCGGTGAGCAGGCTCAGCCCGCTGACCGCCGTGGGGATCGCGGTCCAGGCGGGCATGCCGGTGCGCGCCTCGACGGCGGCGACAGCGCGCTCCACGGCGGGCAGCCGCCCGCGCCGGTACATCACGCAGGCGGTGAGGAGCGCGGCGCCGAGGGCGGCGAGCACCCCCGTGACCGGGAGCACCTGTGCGAGGTCGACCCCCCGTGCGGGCTTGATCGGCGCGGCCATGCGGTCCCCAGACGTTGATGAACGTGACAATAGCGGTTGTCACGATAGGCACGGTATACTTTTCCCGTCAACCCCGGTTCAACCCCGACATCGCGGAGGCGGCGTGGCGGAGTACCGCATCGACGACCTGGCCCGCGAGGCCGGTACGACGGTGCGCAACGTCCGGGTCTACCAGGACCGCGGGCTGCTGCCGCCCCCGCGGCGCGAGGGCCGGGCCGGCATCTACACCGACGTCCACCTCGGCCGGCTGCGCCTCATCGGGCAGCTGCTCGAGCGCGGCTACACGTTCGCGCACATCGCCGAGTTCTTCGTGGGCTGGCAGAGCGGCAAGAACCTCACCGAGGTGCTCGGCCTCGAGGAGGTCCTCACCACCGCCTGGACCGACGAGCTCGCCGACTACGCGTCCGCCGAGCAGCTCGTCGCGCTCTTCGGCGCCGAGCAGCTCACCGACGAGACGCTCAGCCGGGCGGTCGAGCAGGAGCTCGTCGTCCCCGACGGGGACCGCTACCGCGTGCCCTCGCCCCGGCTGCTGCACGCGGGCGCGGAGCTGGTGAAGGCCGGCATCCCCCTGTCGGTGGTGCTCGACCTGTCCGCCTCGCTCGCGCAGGACATGGACGCCTCCGCGGGGCGGCTCATCGGGGCCGTCCAGGACCACGTGGTCGCCACGCACCCGGCCCTCACCCAGGGGTCGGACGAGGACGTCGCCGAGCTCACCGCGCTCATCAACCGCCTCAAGCCGCTGGCCCAGCTCGCCGTCGACGCGCACCTCGCCCGGGCGATGGAGCGGCGGGTGCGCGACGCGATCCAGGCGCACGTGGAGTCCACCGGCATCTCGCTCGACGGGCCGGCCGTCACCGGCTGACCGTCACCTCGCGCCGCCCCACGGCGTTGAACCACCCGGCGCCCCCACGCCCCCCACCCCCCGACGAAGGACCCCCCACTGTGCTGAGCCCCCGCCGTACCACGATCGCTGCCGCCCTCGGGCTGGTCGTCGCCTCCGTCGGCGTCGCGGCCGCCACGGGGGGCGCGGCCGTCCCCGGCGTCGCGGCGTACCTCGCCGGCCACGGCATCGGCGGCGCCTCCGCCGAGGCGACCGGCGCGGTGCCCCCGGCGACCCCGCGGGCGCACTGCGGTCCGGGCTCGCGCCCGGAGACCGGCCGCCAGGGCCGGGTGCCGCTCGCCGACTACGCGTCCGGCCGGGCCGCCCAGGGGTACGCCTGCAACGCGGTGCAGCTCGGGCACCTCGGCTCGACCGGCGGGTTCAAGACGCTGCGCTACACCGACCGCACCGGGCGCGTGTGCGCGTTCTACGACGGCACCAACCTGTTCCCGACCTCGGTGGTGCACGGCGAGGCGCCGGGCACGCACGTGCTGGACATGACCGACCCGGCGCACCCGGTGGAGACCGCCCGGCTGCTCACGCCCGCGATGGACAGCCCGCACGAGTCGCTCGTCGTCAGCCAGGCCGGCGGCCTGCTCGCCGCCGGCATGGGATCGCCGGCCACCGCGCCCGGCATCGTCGACGTGTACGACGTGTCCAACGACTGCCGGCACCCGGTGCTGCAGTCGTCGACGCCGCTGGGCATCCTCGGCCACGAGAGCGGCTTCTCGCCCGACGGGCGCACCCTCTGGATCTCGACCACCGCCCAGCCCGGCGTCACCGCGATCGACGTGAGCAACCCGCGGCTGCCCTCGATCCTGTGGCGCGACTCCACGATCACCTTCCACGGCATGAGCCTGCGGGCCGACGGCAACCGCCTGTACGGCGCGGACCTCGGCACCGTGAAGGGGCTCGCCATCCTCGACGTCAGCCAGGTCCAGGCGCGGGTGCCGAACCCGGTCGTCCGCCAGGTCAGCCACCTCACCTGGCCCGAGGTGTCGATCCCGCAGAACACCATCCCGGTGACCGTCCAGGGCCACCGGTACCTCGTGGAGTTCGACGAGTACGCCCGCAACGTCGCGTCGTACACGCCCGCGGACATGGTCGGTGCGGCGCGGATGATCAGCATCGACGACGAGCGCCACCCGAAGGTCGTGTCCACCATGCGGCTCGAGGTCAACCAGCCCGCGGCGCGCGCCACGGACCAGAAGGACGACCCGGGTGCGCAGTACGGCGTGCAGGGCTACGCCGCGCACTACTGCGGCGTGCCGCGCGCGACCGACCCCGGCCTCGTCGCCTGCAGCTTCATCCTGTCCGGCATGCGGGTCTTCGACATCCGCGACCCCCGGCACCCGCGCGAGGTCGCGTACTTCAACAAGCCGGCGCCGAACACGCTGCCGCTCATCAGCGGGTCCTACGCCATGAGCGCACCGGCCTTCGACCTGCGCTCGCACACCGTCTGGTACACCGACGGCGACAGCGGCTTCTACGCCGTGCGCCTCACCAACGGCAGCTGGCCGACGACCCTGCGTTAGGGGTGTGGCCAGGGTCACGCCTCTGTTGCTAGCAGAGCGCTTGCAACTGCTAGCACCCCGTTCTAACGTGGGGTCATGCCCGCCATCGACGTCCGCCACCTCGGCGCGTACATCCGCGAGCAGCGCGAGGGCAGCAAGATCAGCCTCCGCGAGCTGGCCAAGGCGGCCGGCGTCAGCAACCCGTACCTCAGCCAGATCGAGCGAGGGTTGCGGAAGCCGAGCGCCGAGATCCTGCAGCAGATCGCCAAGGGGCTGCGCATCTCGGCCGAGGCGCTCTACGTGCAGGCCGGCATCCTCGACCAGCGCGAGGCCAGCCCTGTCGCGGACGCGATCCTCGCGGACGTGGCGCTGACCGAGCGGCAGAAGCAGGTGCTGCTCGAGATCCACGAGTCGTTCCGCAAGGAGAACGCCGCTGCCGCTGCTGCGGCCGCTGCCTCCGCGGAGGCCTCGGCCGCCGTCCAGGCGGCGACCCCGGCCGAGCCGGAGCCCGCACCGCTTCCCCGGAAGCGGGCCCCGCGCACGACCACCACCCCCGAGTCCTGACCACCCCCCACCCC
>DATJGA010000127.1:0-2624 GCA_035495395.1 Mycobacteriales bacterium
CGGCTCGCCGTCCGGCTGGAGAGCGCGCTGCTCGGCTCGCTCGCCGACGTGCACGGGCTGGTCCTGCGCGAGTCCCCGGTGCGGGATCTCGCCCGTGACGCGCAGCAGGTCGCCCTCGACGCGGTCACGTCAGCCTGGGCCGGCGCGAGTGCGGCGCTGTCCGACGTACGGGCGCTGGCGGCGCCGTGGGAGGCGGCACTGGACCCGGTGCCGCCGTCGCTGCCCGAGCGCCCGTGGACGCCGGCGGTGCGCGACCTGCTGGAGGAGGCACCCCGGCGGAGCTCCGCGCAGTGGGCCGCCTCGCTGCAGCACCACCGGGCGGGCCGGTCGCTGCGCTGGAGCGACACCCTGCACGTCGCGTGCAGGGCGGCGTGGGAGGCCGACCGGCTGCTCGACGTCGCGCGGGCGCAGCTCGCGGCGGCCCGGGCGCTCGCGCTGACGCACACGGGGGTCGCGCCGTACGGCGCCGCGCTGGTGCTGACCGGCGCGGTGCAGGCCGCGTGCACGGCCGACCTGGTGCCGACCAGCGTGCGCGAGGGGCTCCGGGCCGCGTGGGAGGCGGGCGCCGCGCCCTCGCTAGGTTGAGGACGTGAAGCGCCGCGCGAAGATCGTCTGCACCCTCGGCCCGGCGACGGCGAGCTACGAGCGGGTCCGGGCCCTCGTGTACGCGGGCATGGACGTGGCCCGGCTCAACTTCTCGCACGGCACCCACGAGGACCACCAGCGCGCCTACGAGCACGTGCGGCAGGCCGCCGACGAGTCCGGCCGCGGTGTGGGCGTGCTCATCGACCTGCAGGGGCCGAAGATCCGGCTCGGGAAGTTCGCGCACGGGCCGGTCGTCTGGGGGACCGGCGAGCTCGTCACCATCACCACCGAGCAGGTGCCGGGCGACCACGACCTGGTCTCCACGACGTACGCCGGGCTGGCCGACGACGTCTCGGTGGGCGACCGCGTGCTCGTCGACGACGGGCGCATCGGGCTGAAGGTGGTGGCCGTCGACGGCCCCCGGGTGCAGCTCAAGGTCGTCGAGGGCGGGCAGGTCTCCGACAACAAGGGCGTGTCGCTGCCGAACGTCGGCGTCAACGTGCCCGCGCTGTCGGAGAAGGACGAGGCCGACCTGCGGTTCGGCATGGGGCTGCGCGCCGACATGGTCGCGCTGTCCTTCGTGCGCAGCGCGGACGACGTACGGCGGGTGCACGAGATCATGGACGAGTTCGGCGCCCGGCTGCCGGTCCTGGCCAAGATCGAGAAGCCGCAGGCCGTCGAGAACCTCGACGCGGTCGTCGCGGCCTTCGACGGTCTGATGGTGGCCCGCGGCGACCTCGGCGTGGAGATGCCGCTGGAGCGGGTGCCCCTGGTGCAGAAGGCGGCGATCCAGGCCGCGCGCGAGCAGTCCAAGCCCGTCATCGTCGCGACCCAGATGCTCGACTCGATGATCACGCACCCGCGCCCGACCCGCGCCGAGGCGAGCGACGTCGCGAACGCGGTGCTCGACGGGGCCGACGCGGTGATGCTCTCCGGCGAGACGTCGGTGGGCAGCTACCCCGTGGAGACCGTGGCGACGATGGCGCGCATCGTCGTCGCCGCCGAGGAGCGGCTGTCCGTCGTGCCCAAGGTCGACGTGCCGCCGCGGCGCATCGCGGACGCCATCGCCGCTGCGGCCGCCGCCGTGGGCGGGCAGGTGGGCGCGAAGGCGCTCGTGGCGTTCACCCAGAGCGGGTCGACGGCGCGGGTGCTCGCCGAGCACCGCTCGCCCATCCCGCTGCTGGCCTTCACGCCGGTGCCGGAGGTGCGCAGCCAGCTGTCCCTGGTGTGGGGCGTCGAGGCGTTCCTCGTGCCGACCGTCGAGCACACCGACGAGATGGTCCGGCAGGTGGACCACGCCATGCTCTCGCTGGGCCGCATGAAGGAGGGGGAGTGCGTCACCATCGTCGCCGGCAGCCCCCCCGGGACCCCTGGCTCCACGAACGCGCTGCGCGTGTGGCGGCTGGGCGACCCCCTGCCGACGCGGCTGACCTGACCGTCAGTAGACGTAGATGTAGCGGGGCGCCTTGACCCGCATCTGGGAGAAGCTGCGGCTCCCGAACATGTTGTACTGCCGGACGAGCACGGAGTGGTCGCTGTAGACAGCCGCGACCCAGGCGACGTGGCCGTACCCGCCGGCCTGCATGGTGCCGACCCCGCTGCTGGTGTACCAGGGGGACTTCTCGTAGGCGTTCCACTGCGCGATCGCACCGACCTTGGGCGTCGTGGTGACGCGCTTGCCGAGCGCCCGGGCCGCGTCGTCCCAGTGGTAGGCGTTGCCCCAGTGGCCGCCGCTGTTGCTGATGCGGTGGCCGGCCTTGTAGAGCCGCCACGCGGCGTAGCTCACGCACTGGCGCTTGGTGAAGCCGAAGGAGTCGTTGCTGTTGGTCGTGTCGGTGCGCCAGGGGTAGTCGTCGGTGTACGCGCGGGCCGGGGCGGTGTGGGCCAGCAGGCCGAGGCTCAGGAGCAGCACCACGAGGACGGAGCTCAGGCGGCGCAGGGGCAGGGCACGGGCAGGGGGCAGCACGGCAGAAGACATCGTCAGGCGGGAGAGCTTCCTTGAACGCGACCGGCGGCGGGGAAGGAGCCGCGTGAGGGGG
>DATJGA010000128.1:0-4349 GCA_035495395.1 Mycobacteriales bacterium
TACGAGCTGGGCGAGGTCATGCGGCTCAACCTGCGGGACCTGGTCCACCCCTTGGAGTACGAGCGGCTCACCGAGCACGTCGCGCGTGGGGTCGGCTGGCAGGGCGAGAAGTGGCGCTGCCTGCTCCGGGACGGGTCGGAGCGGTGGTTCAGCGGCAGCGCCGTGCCGCTCATCGGCCCGCGGGGACAGGTCGTCGGGTACACCGGCAGCGCGCAGCCCCTCGGCCGGAACGCCGAGGAGGAGCTGCGCCTCACCCAGCTGGCCAACGAGATCTACGCGCGGCTGGAGTCCCGGCAGATCCACGCCGTCTACCAGCCCATCGTCTCGATGGCGAGCGGCCGGCTGGTCGGAGCGGAGTCGCTGAGCCGGTTCCCGGACTCCGACCGCTCGCCGCAGGACTGGTTCGCCGGAGCCGTGGACGTCGGTCTGCAGGTGATGCTGGAGCTCGCTGCCGTCGAGCAGTGCCTGCGCGGAGCGACCCGCCTCCCGGACGACATCTACGTCTCGGTCAACGTCAGCCCGGACACCCTCCTGGACCCGCGGCTGCTCCAGCTCCTGAGCGCCGCTCCCCTCCCGCTGCGCCGCGTCGTCGTGGAGATCACCGAGCACGCCGCGATCACCGACTACGTCGACGTCATCCCTGCCGTCGAGGAGCTCCGGGCGCTCGGCGTGCGGATCGCGGTGGACGACGCCGGCGCGGGCTACGCGTCGTTCCGGCACATCCTTCGGCTCAAGCCGAACAAGATCAAGCTCGACCGCAGCCTCGTCGCGGGGCTTCACGAGGACCCGGCGCTGGTCGCGCTCGCCACGGCCGTCGTGTCCTTCGGCCGCGAGATGGGTGCCGTCGTGATCGCCGAGGGCATCGAGAGCCTCGAGGAGCTCCGGTGCCTGCAGGAGATCGGCATCGACTCGGCCCAGGGGTACCTGCTCGGGCGCCCGACCGGGGACTGGACGACCTGGAACGAGTGGCACCGGCACGGCTCGCTGTTCCGGATCGCCCCGCACGTCGCGAGCTGACCCTGGAACGATCGAGAGGCGGCCTCCGTGATCTTCGGAGACCGCCTCTGACCTGCACTTCTTCTGTAGCGGGGGCAGGATTTGAACCTGCGACCTCTGGGTTATGAGCCCAGCGAGCTACCGAGCTGCTCCACCCCGCGTCGGTAGGACCAGACTACACGACGCTCACAGGCACACCGCGCCCGTCGTCGCGGAGGCCGTCCCGGACGCGGTGCTCCACGCGGCGAACCGCGCCCTCACCGTGTACGTGTACTGCGTCAGCAGCGACACGGCCGTGTCCACGTAGGCCACCGTCGTCCGCGGCGAGACGGACGCGAGGAACGTGGACGCGCCTCCGCCCACGGCCCGGTACACGTCGTACCCGGTGGCGAAGGCCGAGGTCGTCGCCGTCCAGCCGAGGGTGACCTTCGCGGCGGCCAGCCCGGCGCAGCCGGCGGTGGCGGTCAGCCCGGTGGGCGCGGCGAGCGTCGTGGTCGTGAAGGCGGCCGAGGCGGTGGCGCTGTCCCCCAGTGTCGCCACCGCCGGCGTCGCGACGAGGACGAGCGCCGCCGTGAGCACCGGGACGGCGCGCATCACGCGTCCTTGCGACGCAGTACGCCGAGCACCACCGCGGCGACCAGCCAGCCCAGGACGAACCCGCCCTTCGCGCTGGACAGGAACCCGCCGACCCGGCCCAGCAGCGGCGCGGTCGCGACGAGCCGCCCGGCCCGCGCGACGACGACCGGCTCCGGGTCGGGGTCGGTGTTGGCGTCGCCCCTGAGGACGAGCGAGGCGGTGGCTCCCCGGTGCTCGACGGAGACCACGCGGTGCGTGACCCGCGTCCGGTCGGGCCGCTCCACGGCGACCACGTCACCGACGCGGATCGCTGCGGCCGGCACAGACCGCACCAGCACCATCGAGCCGGTGCGGATCGTCGGCTCCATCGACCCCGAGCGCACCACCAGGGGTCGCAGCCCGGTCTGCGCGGCGAGCACCGTGACGACCGTCGTCGCCACGCCGAGCAGGGCGGCGAGGGTGAGCAGGTGGTCGACCCAGCGACGCCGGGACGGCCGCGCGTGCCGCGGTCCGGAGCGACGGGCCGGGAGCTGCTCCGTCGAGGTCCGCGGGGCGGGCACCCCCACCACTCGCACCGCCGGCACGCCCGTCGCGGGCGCGTCGACGACGGTGAGCGTCATCAGCTCTGCGTGGCGGCGAACGTCATCGTCGTCGTCGTGGTCGCGCCCTGCAGCGTGTCGCCGGCGCTCGAGGGCAGCTCGACCTTGAAGCACAGGACCTCGCTGCCGCCGGCGGCGAGCGAGCGGCTCGAGATGGCCGCGCCCGAGACGGCACCCTCGGCCATGACCGTCGTGCCCGAGGCGGCGTACCCGACACCACCGGAGTCGCAGGCCCCGGCGTTCGCGACGAGCTTCGCGCCGAGCTTGAGCGTGTCCTTCAGCGCCTTGGAGTCGGCGTTCGTCGAGGAGCTCGTCATCGCGTAGGAGAAGCCGAGCGAGCCGGGGTTGGCCACGCTGAGCGGGGCGTAGACCACGTCGCCAGGCTTGAGGTTGCTGCTCTGCAGCGACGTGAACGCGTAGGAGTCGGAGGCGTCCCCGCCGACGACGATGTCCACGGTGCCGGCGGTGAACGTCGACGTCGCGTCCGCGCTGTCGCTGAACGTCGCGTACGTCGAGGCCCAGACCGCCGAGGACAGCGTGCCCAGCGCCAGGACGACCTTGATCTTGCGCGAGCGCCGCATGACGACCCCCCGTCAGAGGACTGTGGGGAAGGCCATCGGACGTCGGACCGGCCCACGCACGGCCCGTCGGGGTGGTTCGGGCTGGTCACTTCCGGCCAGGCAGAATCGGCACGTGGACGACATCGAGCTCTGGCACAACCCCCGCTGCAGCAAGAGCCGGGCGGCGCACGACCTGCTCGGCGACCGCGCGACGACGCGGCGCTACCTCGAGGACCCGCCGACCCGCGCGGAGCTGGAGGCGGTCCTCGTCAAGCTCGGCACCGACGACCCGCGGCTCATCGTGCGCACCGGCGAGCCGGCGTACGCCGGGCTGGAGGCCGCGGACCGCGACGAGCTGCTCGACGCGATGGTGGCCCACCCCGAGCTCGTCGAGCGGCCCATCGCCATCCGCGGCGACCGGGCCGTCCTGGGACGCCCGCCGGAGCGGGTGCTCGAGCTCCTCCGGCCCTAGCCCGACGGCGTCGGCGCGGGCGAGGCCTTGTCCAGCGCCGCCTTCAGCCGCGCCAGCGCCTCGCCGTACTTGGCGAAGTCACCGGCCCGCAGCGCCGCCTGCATGTCGTCGTACGCCTTCTGGGCGTCGCTGATCGCGGTGCCGGACGTGACCGGTGGCGGCGTCGTGCCGGGCGGGGGCACGACGACCGAGCCGGCGCCGAAGAGGGCGTCGAGCGCCAGCGCGAGCGTCGGCTGGTAGGCGACCTGGTCGCCGAAGCTGACGATGACGCTGTTGAGGATGGGGAACTTCGGCTGCTTCTTGGCCTGCGTGTAGACCGGCTCGATGTAGAGCAGCCCGTTGCCGACCGGCAGCGTCAGCAGGTTGCCGAGCACCACCTCGGAGCCGCCGGTGCGCAGCAGCGACAGGCTCTTCGACACCTCGGACGTTCCCTCGAAGGTGTTCGCGACCTGGCCCGGCCCGGGGATGGCTGTCGACTTCGGCAGCGTCAGCAGCCGGATCGTGCCGTAGTCGCCGGGGTCGGAGGACACCGACGCGAACGCCGTGAGGTTCGCCCGCCCGCGCGCCACGAAGGTCGACGTGAGGGAGAAGGCCGGCTGCGACTCGCCGGGCAGCTGCAGCAGCACGTAGTACGGCGGCTGCGCGGCCTCGCCACCGGTGCCCGCGCCCGCGCGCTGCAGGCCGTTGAGCACGTCGGCGACGTCCTGGGTCGGGTCGCTCGGGACCTCCCAGAAGTCCTCCTTGTTGTAGAACGACCTCGGGTCCTCGACGTGGTACGCCCCTAGCAGGCCGCGCTGCACCTTGAACAGCTCCTCGGGGTACCGCAGGTGCTTGCGCAGGTCGGCGCTGATCATCGACCCGTCGAGCACCAGCCCGGGGAAGACCTTCTTCCAGGTCTTGAGCACCGGGTCCGCGGCGTCCCACGTGTAGAGCCGCACCTTGCCGGTGTACGCGTCGACGGTCGCCTTGACCGAGTTGCGGATGTAGTTGACCTCGTTGTTCTCGATCGGCTGGCCGCGGCTGTCGAGCGCCACCTCACCGAGCCGCGTGCGCTGCGCGTACGGGTACCCGGCGGAGGTCGTGTAGCCGTCGACGATCCACACCAGCTGGTGGTCGACGACAGCCGGGTAGGGGTCGCTGTCCAGG
>DATJGA010000129.1:0-14226 GCA_035495395.1 Mycobacteriales bacterium
GCGATGTAGGTCAGGCCGACAGGCCCAGGGCGGCCATCCGCTCGGTGTGCCGCTCGGTGATCGTGTTGAACAGCCGGGTGATCCCGGCCAGGTCGCCGGAGCCGACGAGCAGCTGCAGCAGCGCGTCCCGCTCGACCGCCACCTGCTGCGCCTGGATGATCGCCTCGCCGACGAGCCGGCGCGCCCACAGCGCGAGCCGCCCGGCGATGGAGGGGTCCTCGGCGATCGCCTCCTTGACGTGGGTCACCGCGAAGGCGGCACCCCCCGTGTCCGCGAGCGAGGCGACGACGAGCGCCCGCGCGCTCTCGTCCTTCACGTACTTGCTGACCTCGCGGTAGAAGTCCGCGGCCATCCCGTCGCCGACGTAGGCCTTGATGAGGCCCTCGTACCAGTCCGACGGCTGGGTCGAGTCGTGGAAGGCGTCGACGGCGTCCGTGAACGGCGCCATCGCCTCCACCGGGTCCGCCCCGGCGGCCAGCAGGTGCTCCCGGATGGCCTTGAAGTGGCCGAACTCCGCGTTCGCGAAGGTCTGCAGGGAGATCTTGTCCTCGATGGTCGGCGCGAGCTGCGCGTCCGCCGCCATCCGCTCGAAGGCCATCAGCTCGCCGTACGCGAGGACGCCGAGCAGGTCGACGGTGGCCGCGTCCAGGGAGGTCATGGCCGGGAGTCTAAGGAGCGCGGCCGGTACGCTGGCACGTGACCTCCACTGAGCAGAACGGGTTCGCCGCGCTCGGCGCGCGACCCGAGACCGTCGAGGCCCTCGCGGCCTCCGGCATCACCCAACCGTTCCCCATCCAGTCCATGACGCTGCAGATCGCGATGGGCGGGCACGACCTCATCGGCCAGGCCAAGACCGGCACCGGCAAGACCCTCGGCTTCGGCGTCCCGCTCCTCGAGCGGGTGAAGAGCAAGGAGGAGGGCGGCAACGGCACCCCGCAGGCCCTCGTCGTCGTACCGACCCGCGAGCTGTGCGTGCAGGTCACCGGCGACCTCGCGATGGCCGGCAAGACCCGCGGGATCCGGGTGACCCCGATCTACGGCGGGCGTGCCTTCGAGCCGCAGCTGGAGGCCCTCAAGAAGGGCGTCGAGGTCGTCGTCGGGACGCCGGGCCGGCTGCTCGACCTCGCCCGGCAGGGGCACCTGAACCTCGGCCAGGTCGACGTGCTGGTCCTCGACGAGGCCGACGAGATGCTCGACCTGGGCTTCCTTCCCGACGTCGAGCGCATCCTCGACCTCACGCCCGACGAGCGGCAGACCATGCTGTTCAGCGCCACGATGCCCTCCCCCGTGGTCGCGCTGGCCCGCCGGTTCATGCGCCAGCCCACGCACATCCGCGCCCAGGACCCCGACGAGGGCCAGACCGTCGAGAACACCGAGATCTTCGTCTACCGCGCCCACGCGATGGACAAGGTCGAGGTGCTCGCCCGGATCCTGCAGGCCCGCGGCCGCGGCCTGACGATGGTGTTCTGCCGCACGAAGCGCACCTGCGACAACGTCGCCGAGCAGCTGATCGAGCGCGGCTTCGCCGCCGCCGCCGTGCACGGCGACCTGGGCCAGGGCGCCCGAGAGCAGGCGCTCCGCGCGTTCCGCAGCGGCAAGGTCGACGTGCTCATCGCGACCGACGTCGCGGCCCGCGGCATCGACGTCCAGGACGTCACGCACGTCATCAACTACCAGTGCCCCGACGACGAGCGGACCTTCCTGCACCGCATCGGGCGCACCGGCCGGGCCGGTGCCAAGGGCGTCGCGGTGACCTTCGTCGACTGGGACGAGATCCCGAAGTGGGGCCTCATCAACAAGGCCCTCGAGCTGGAGCACCCGGACCCGCCGGAGACGTACTCCTCCTCGAAGCACCTGTTCGCCGACCTCGACATCCCCGAGGGCACCAAGGGCCACCTGCCGCGCTCCGCGCAGACGCGGGCCGGGCTGGACGCCGAGGTGCTCGAGGACGTCGGCGAGACCGGCCGCAAGCCCAAGCCGCGCAAGGCCGGGGGCGAGCGAGACAGGGGCGACCGCGGCGACCGCGGCGGCCGCTCCGGGGTGGCGCCCGACCACGACGGGCCCGAGCTGCCCAAGCGCACCAGCCAGGCCCGCAAGCGCACCCGCGGCGGCGGCGCGGCCGCGGCCACGGCCGGTACGGCGGTCGCCACCGACACCGAGCCCGCTGCGGCCTCCGGCAACGGCGAGGGCGGCGCGGCGCGACGCCGGCGGCGGGGCGGCCGGGGCCGCGGTGGCGGCGCGGGGAGCACGCCGACCGGCAACGCCGGCTGATCGCCGTACCCCGGGGGCTCAAGGCCCCGGTCCGGGACGGCCGATGATGGGGTCATGGTGCTCCGGACGGTCCAGGGAACGGTCACGGGTGAGGACGTCGAGGACCTGCGGTCCTTCCTGACCGGGCTGACCGGTGGGCCGGCCGTGCACGAGACGGTGGTGCTCGCCTGCGGGCACCACGAGGACGAGCGCCCGACGTGGATGTACGTCGAGGCGGACCCGCGGGCGGGCGTCGCCCGGCGCCGGTGCCTGCAGTGCGCCCGCTCGTCCGGGATCCTCGACTCCGACGAGCGCTGGACGCACCCGCCGATGTGGAGCTGCAGCGGCTGCCACCAGTCGATCGGCGAGGTCGCGGCCGGGCTGTCCGTGGAGGACGGCGAGCACGTGACCTGGGTCGTGCTGGCGGTGCGCTGCACCGAGTGCGGCCGGATCGACGGGCTCACCGACGTGGTGCTGCCGGGCACCCCGCTCACCGAGGTGCTCGACCGGCTCTGACAGCTCGCCCGCACTAGGGTTCGGGGAGTGAGCGCCGTCCCCGACCTGCCCCTGCCCGAGGGCGTGACCGCGCGCGCGGTCGAGGTCCACGGCGGCCCGCTCGCGGTGCTGGAGGCCTCGGCCGACGCGCCGACGGCCACCGTCCTCCTGGTCCCGGGCTTCACGGGGAGCAAGGAGGACTTCCGCTTCCTGCTGCTGCCCCTGGCGGCGGCCGGGCTGCGCGTCGTCGCGGTCGACCAGCGCGGCCAGCACGACTCGCCGGGGCCCGACGACCCGGAGGCGTACTCGGTGCACGCCCTGGCCGCCGACCTGCTGGCGCTCGTCGCCGCGCTCGGGGACGGGCCGGTCCACCTCGTGGGGCACAGCTTCGGCGGCCTCGTCTCGCGCGCCGCGGTCCTCAAGGAGCCCAGCTCGTTCCGCTCGCTCGTGCTCATGGACTCCGGGCCCTCCGCCCTCGGCGGCCCGCGCGCCGAGGTGCTCCCGCTGATGAAGCAGCTGCTCGACGAGGAGGGGCTCGCCGCGGTCTGGGAGGCGGCGCAGTCGCTGCCGACGGCCAAGCCGCAACCGCCGGAGGTGCTGGCGTTCCTGCAGAAGCGCTTCATGGCCGGCCCGGCCGCGGCACTGCACGGGATGGGCGACGCGCTCGTGTCCGAGCCCGACCGGGTCGAGGAGCTCCGCGCCACCGGCCTGCCGACCCTGGTCGTGTTCGGCGAGGGCGACGACGCCTGGAGCCCGTCGGTGCAGCGCGAGATGGCCGACCGGCTCGGGTGCCCGGTCGTCGTCGTACCCGAGTCCGTGCACTCCCCCGCCGTCGAGAACCCGGAGGTCACCGTGGACGCGCTGCTGAGGTTCTGGCATGCCTGAGGGCGTGCGCCTGTCGTCTGGCGCCACGGTCGGGTACGACGACACCGGCGGCGACGGACCGGTGGTCGTGCTCAGCCACGGGCTGCTCATGAACCGGGCGATGTTCGTGCCGCAGGTGGCCGCGCTGCGCGACGCGTACCGCGTGGTGACGTGGGACGAGCGCGGGCACGGCGAGGCCGAGCACGAGGGCAGCTGGACCTACTGGGACAGCGCGCGCGACGTGCTCGCCCTGCTGGACCACCTCGAGGTGGAGCAGGCGGTGCTGGGCGGCATGTCGCAGGGCGGCTTCCTCTCCCTGCGGGCGGCGCTGCTCGCCCCGGAGCGGGTGCGCGCCCTGGTGCTGCTGGACACCCAGGCCGGCCCGGAGGACCCGGCGGGCGCACCGCTCTACTCCGCGATGGCGCAGGCCTGGGCCGAGGGCGGCGCCGACCCGGCGACCCTCGAGTTCGCCGCCTCGATGATCCTCGGGCCCGCCGACCACGCGCCCTGGATCACGCTCTGGGAGCAGATGCCCAAGCACCGCGCCACCCAGGTGGTCGGCACGCTGGTCGAGCGCGAGGACATCACGGACCGGCTCTCCGAGATCACCTGCCCGGCCCTCGTCGTCCACGGCAGCATCGACGCGGCCATCCCGGTGGAGAAGGCCGAGGCCCTCGCCAACGGGCTCCCGAACGCCATGCCGCTCGTGGTCGTCGAGGGCGGCGGGCACGCCGCGAACCTCTCGCACCCCGACGCGGTCAACGCGGCGATCCGCGGCTTCCTCGAGGGGATCGCCTGACCATGGCGTGGCCGCTGCACGGCCTCACGCTGACCACTCCCGACCTGGTGCTGCGGGTGATGACCGAGGCGGACGCCCTCGCGCTCGGCGAGCTCGTCCCCGACGACGTGACCACCGACCCCTCGCACCCCGACCTCGGAGCGAGGGTCGAGCAGACCTACTGGCGGCACATGGCCACGTGGCGTCCGGAGGACTGGGTGCTGCCGTTCACGGTGCTGCGCGACGGGGCACTGCTCGGCGTACAGGCCCTGGAAGGCAAGGACTTCTCCGTACGGCGGGTCGTCGACTCCTACTCCTGGCTGGTCACCGGAGCGCGGGGGCAGGGCGTCGGGAAGCAGATGCGCGCCGCCGTGCTGGAGCTGGCCTTCCGCGGCCTGGGCGCGGCGTACGCGGTCAGCGAGGCGTACGCCGACAACGCCGCGTCGCTCGGCGTCTCGCGGGCGCTCGGGTACGGCCCGAACGGCTTCGGGGTCGAGAAGCGCGACGACGGCAGCGGGCCGGTGCGGATGGAGCACGTCGTGCTGGCGGCGGCCGACTGGCACCCGCCGTGGCCGGTGGAGATCGGCGGCCTCGAGCCCTGCCTGCCGCTGCTCGGGCTGTGAGGCTCGGAGCACGCGGGCTCCCGGCCGGCGGGGCGGACCTCGTCGCGCAGCACCTGGCGGTGTGGCCGACCCTCGACGCGGCCGAGCAGCAGCGGCTGCTGGTCGTGGCGGACGAGCTGCTCTCCCGCAAGCGGTGGGAGGCGGCGCGGGGCTTCGCCCTGGACGACACCGTGCGGGTCGTCGTCGCGGCGCAGGCCGCGCTGCTCGTCCTCGGGCTGAGCACCGACCACTACCGGCTCGTCAGCGGCATCGTCGTGCACCCGACGACGGTGGAGACCACGGGGGTCCGACCCGGGCCGTCACGGGGGACGGTGACCAGCGACCCGCTGTCGGTGCTGGGCCTGGCGCAGTCCGGCCGCGGCCCGGTCGTCCTCGCCTGGGACGAGGCCCTCGCCGGCGCCCACCGGTCCCAGCCGGGTCACAACGTGGTGCTGCACGAGTTCGCGCACAAGCTGGACATGCTCGACGGCACGATCGACGGGACGCCGCTGCTGCCGCGCGAGCTGCGCGCCGACTGGGTGCGGGTGTGCACCGGCGTCTACGAGGACCTCGTGGCAGGACGCCCCCGGCCGCCGATGCGGTGGTACGGCGCCACCAACCCGGGCGAGTTCTTCGCCGTCGCGACCGAGGTCTTCTTCGAGCAACCGGCTGAGCTCGCCGCCCTCGAGCCCGAGCTGTACGACGTGCTGCGCCGCTTCTACCGCCAGGACCCGGCAGCGCGAGAGCGCTAGACGCATCCGGATGCCTGTGCACAGGTCGGTGGACAAACCGGTGGACAACACGGCGGGGCCGGGGACAACAGCCCACTTCCTGTGGACATCCCGTGGACAACGAAAGTCCTTGAAAATACTTGGGTTTCAGGTCTTGTGCCCTGTGCTGTGAGGCACTACACATACGACGTCGCAAGGAACGAAGGCCCTGGCGGGAGGCGACTCCCGCACCGGGGGCACCGGGAGACCGGAGCTCCAGGAAGGCCCGAGGGAACGGCGACCGGGTCCCACCGCGAAGCCCGTCGAGCGATCGACAGGACCACCGGAGGGGCACGCGAGCTCGCAACGCGGAGCAGCCGGGCGACCGGCAGCTGGTGCAGCGGGTCCGACCCCCCGTCCACGGCGCAGCTCCTCCGGGAGCGGCGTCGCGGACCACCGGGAGGGCAAGGCAGGGCGGTGGGCGACCACGAGCCGGCGGAGCACGACCGGGACCCGTTCTGCGGGACGCACGGACGTCGAGCGATCGACGACCGGTGCACCGGAGAACGTCGAGGCCCCTCCAACTCATACTTGGAGGGGCCTCGTCCATTGTCGGGGTGCGTCAGCGCCTGACGTCGGGCCCGGCGGTCTGGGTGGCCACGAGGGTCGCGTTCTGCAGGTGCGACGGCCACACCACCATGGCCCGCCCGGCGCGGTCGACCGCGATGCCGAAGTTGTCGAGGTACCGGCCGCAGACGAGGCCCTGCTGCAGCCCGGACGTGGGCCCGGTGCCGCACGCGGCGGACATCGCGGCCGGTGAGCCCCGGTGGGTGGGCTCCTGCGACAGCGCCGTCTGCGTCCAGTGCGGGGTCCGCCCCAGCGCGTCGGTCGAGACCGCCAGCCGCGGGTACCACAGCGAGTCCGCGCCGAGCGCCAGCCACGAGACGGCCACCTTGCCGGCGTCCCCGGCCGCGACGAGGGCGAACAGCGAGCCGCCCTGCGTGCGAGGGACGACCACGGGCCTGCGCCAGGCCGTCCCGCCCGCAGGCGCGGACCGCAGTCGCACCTCGGACGTGTAGTCGTCAGGACGCACCGACTCGGTGTAGGAGAGCCAGACGTTCGACGCGCCGTCGACCGAGATGCCGGCGTACTGCAGCGCGACGAAGCGGCGGGCGGCCGCGGTGTCGACGGCGAGCGAGTCGGTCCAGCTCCCGAGGGAGCCGTCGGGGGAGGTGGCCACCCAGACGTGGTTGCTGGGGACGACGTTGAAGCCGATGCCCTCGCTCGCGTCGGCAGCCTTGCCGCAGCCGCCGCCGACGGCAGACGTGCGGGTGGCGAACGCGACGTAGAGCCGGCCGGTGCGCTGGTCGACGGCGATGCCTGACGGCCCTGTGGAGTCCCCGCACCCCAGGTCGAGCGCCGCCGCCGAGCCGGGCGGGGCGACCGGGACCGGTGCGCCGAAGGTCGCCCCACCGTCGGTGGAGGTCTGCACCATGACCTCGTGGGCAGGGGTGAGCCCGCTGACGAAGTTGTGCCAGACCAGGTAGACCTGGCCCTTCGGGCCGGCGGCGAGCCACTGGCGGTCGAGGTCGTTGGGGATGCCCGCGGAGGACTTCCACGTGGCCCCGCCGTCGTCGCTGTACCCCGTCGGGAAGCTGAAGTCGGAGTCGAGCTCGTTCGCGATGAGGCGACCGCTGGGCGTCACCAGGACGTCCAGGTCGATGGTCGGGCTGATCTGGCCGGGGATGTCGCCCTTCACCCTCGCGAAGGCACGTCCGTCGCGCGAGGCGTACACGACCGCGCTGCCGTCCTTCGCGTTCGTGACCGCGTAGCGGCGGTCGGTGCGCGGGTCGACGGCGATCCGCGGCTCGCTCGACCCGGAGCTGCCCTCGAGGCGGACCGGAGCCGTCGTCGCGAGCCGTGGCGTCGCTGCGGGCACCTGCCCCGCGATCCCGAGTGACAGTGCCACCGCCGTGGCCAGGACGAGGGCGCCGTGTCGTCGCGTCATGGCCTGCACTTCGCCGGGCGGGCCGCAAGTCCTGCGACCGCGTCGGCACCCCGACAGGTCACTCGCCCGGCGGTACGCGCTCCTCGGCGAGCCCGGCCCACGGCTTCTTCGGGCCCCCGGACGCCTCCCTGCCCTCGGGGCAGTGCTGCGCGAAGTCGCACCAGGCGCACAGCGACGACGGCCGCGCCGGGTAGTCGACGGCGGCCGCGACCTCGGCCGCGATGACCTCCGCGCGCCCGAGGTGGCGCTCGAGCGACTCCTCGGTGTGCTCCCACGCGTGGACGGTGCCCGACGGCAGGTGGTGCAGCTCGACGCGGGCAGCGGGCCGGTGGAACGTGCGGCGGCAGCCGAGGACGTAGAGCGCCAGCGCCAGCGACCCGCGGGCGTCGTCGCTCGACAGCGCCGACCGACCGGTCTTGTAGTCGACCACCACCACCGCGCCGTCGCGCTCGTCGACGCGGTCGACCCGGCCGCTGACCGCGAGCGTCGCGGAGGTGAAGGCCACGGTGCGCTCGACGCCACGCGGCTCGGCCTCCACGTCGAGGCCGCGCACGTACGACGCGACCATGTCCCCGGCGTACCCCCTCCAGCGGAGGGCCTGGTCGTCGTCGGCGAACCCGACGCCCTGCCAGGCCGTCTCGAGCAGCCGGCGGGCGGCGTCCGGGGTGCGGGACGTGACCGGGAGGTCCCAGAGCCGGGCGAGCGCGAGGTGCACCGACGTGCCGACGCTGTTGTGCGCCCACGCGGGGCCGCGCTGCGGCGTCGGCCGGTCGACGTACTGGAAGCGGTAGCGGCGCGGGCAGTCGGACCAGGTCAGCAGCTTCGACGGCGTGCACGCGAACAGCCGCGTCGGCATCCCCTCGAGCCCCAGCTGGTCCACCCGCCGATCCTGCCGCAGGGGGACGACACCGGTCGGTCAGCCGCGCGGGTCGGTGCCCGGCTGCACGGCCTGGGGACGGCGGCGCAGCGCCCGCACGCCGAGCGCACCGGCCGCGACGACCACGACCAGCAGCCCGACGAGCAGCCAGCCGGACCCGCCACCGCCGCCCGTGTCGACCGGGCGGCCGTCGTCCCGCACGCCGGTGGCGACCTGGTTCGCGACCCGCTCGGCGAAGGAGGTGACGAGGACCGTGACGTCGCTGCTCGTGAAGGACCGCAGCGCCTCGACCTCCTTCTTGAGCGCCTCCCCCGAGTCCACCCCGCGTGCCACGGCGGCGCTGCCCTGGGCGCTGCCGAAGTGCCGGTTCGCCGTGATGACGAGCACGACCGCACCGGTGTCGCCGAGGGCGTCGCCGATCTCCACCGCCCGCTCCCGGGCCTCGGCCGCGCTCGCGGCGGCCGTCGCCGGGAGCACCGCGACGTACACCCGCGGGTCGGTGGCCGCGAGCTCCGAGACCAGCGTGGGGGCGTCGACGAGGTCGAGCCCGGGCGACTGGTAGACGGCCGACGTGCGCAGCGCCGCCGCGACCTGCGTGGCGTCCTCCGCCCGTGCCGGTACGGCGAGCAGCACGAGCAGGACCGCCAGCCACAGCCGTGTCATGGCTGGTTCCTACCCCGCAGCGATGAAGCCCTTCACCGAGTTGGCGAGGAGCTGGACGGCGATGGCCGAGAGCAGCAGCCCGGAGATGCGGGTGAGCAGCACGATGCCCGCCTCCCGGATGAGGCGGGTGATGGTGACGCTGAAGTACAGCGACAGGAACACGAGCAGGTGGACCGCGACGATGCCCAGGCCGATCGAGACGCTGCCGGCAAGGTCGTGGTGCTGCTTGACGAAGACGATGGTGGCGACGATGGCGCCGGGACCGGCGAGCAGCGGCGTGCCCAGCGGCACCAGCGCGACGTTGACGTTGTCGACCTCGGCGGGGTCGTCCTGCTTCCCGGTGAGCAGCTCGAGGGCCACGATCGTCAGCAGCAGCCCGCCGGCCCCCTGCATCGCGGGGATGCCGATGCCGAGGTAGGCCAGGATCTGCTGGCCCAGCACCGCGAACAGCGAGATGACGAGCAGCGAGACGAGCACGGCCTGCCCGGCGAGCCGCCGCCGCTTCTTGTTCGTGCGGCCACCGGTGAGCCCGAGGAAGAGGGGCACGTTCCCGACCGGGTCCATGATGACGACGAGCGTCACGAGCACCTCGCCGAAGACCTTGCCGTCGAAGAGCTCGCTCACAGCACACCCACCCCGGTGGCACGCCCGACGAGCTCCGCGTACTCCGCCGGCGCCGTCGTGTGCGCACCCAGCGCGGTCGTCTTGTTGCTGCCGTGGAAGTCGCTCGAGCCGGTGACGAGCAGCCCGTGGGCCGCGGCCAGCTCGCGCAGGTGCGCGCGCTGCTCCGGGGTGTGGTCGGCGTGCTCGACCTCGAGCCCGTCGAGGCCCGCGGCGGCCAGCTCCTCGACGACGTCGTCGCCCACGACCCGGCCGCGGGCCGACGCCGCCGGGTGCGCGAACACGCTGACGCCGCCGGCCTCCCGCACCAGCGCGACGGCCTCGAGCGCGTCGACCTCGTCCTTCGCCGCCCAGTACCGGCCGCGTGGGCCGATCCAGTCGGGGGTGAACGCCTCCTCGACCGAGCCGACCAGCCCGGCGCCGACCAGGGCCTGCGCGACGTGCGGGCGGCCGACCGTGCCGCCGGCCTCCCGCCGTACCTGGTCCCAGGTGACGGGGTGGCCGTCGGCCGCGAGCAGGTCGACCATCCGCTGCGCGCGGGTCTCCCGGCTGGCGACGACGGCGGACAGCCGGTCCGCGAGCGGGGCGTACGACGGGTCGAACAGGTAGGCCAGCAGGTGCAGGCTGATCCCGCCGCGGGTGCAGGAGATCTCGGCGCCACGGACGAGCGAGAGCTGCCCCGGCAGCGCGGCGGCCGCCTCGTCCCAGCCCGCGGTCGTGTCGTGGTCGGTGAGCGCGACGACCGACAGCCCCGCAGACCGCGCCTCGGCGATCAGCGCGGCGGGCGACAGCGTCCCGTCGGACGCCGTCGAGTGGGTGTGCAGGTCGATCACCACGCCAGGCTACGGAAGGCGCGGGGACGGTGCTCCCATCGGCAGCTCGTACGGGTCGTGCCGCAGGTCGTGCAGGTCGACGTGCTCCATGAGGACCAGCTCCGCCGCGGGCGGCCACAGCACGGCCCACAGCCACACGCCGGACGCCTCGCCGACGAAGGCGACGCGGTCGGGCGCGGAGCTCGCGCGCCACAGCGGGGTGGGGTGCCCCCCGGCGAGCACCTTCGCCTCGGGAGCCCCGGCAGAGAGGTCGCCGGGGTCGACGCTCTCCACGCCGGCGAGCCGCGCGCCCAGCCCCACGCCGGGCTCCTCGGCGACGAGCACGAGGTCGGCGGGCCCGCCGAGGGGCGACGGACCGGCGAGCGCGAGCAGCGTCGCGGTGGCGCCGGTGCGGTCGTCCCCGCACCACCCGAGACCACCCAGGGTCCAGCCGTGCAGCAGGGGGCGCGGCGACCACACCGGCACCTGCGAGGTCGTCGTCACCTGGGCCAGCGCCTCGGGCCGGCCGGCGAAGTACGGCTGCACGCTGCCGTGGCTCTCGCACGTCCAGGCGCTCGACATCAGGCCGGGGGCGCGCAGCCCCGACCCGCACCGCGGGCACCGGGCGGCGAGGCTCATGCCCACAAGGTCGGCTGCGCGGCGTGGCCCGTCAAGGCCACGAAGGGGCTACTCGACCGGAGTGGGGCGCCCGGGCTGCTCGCCGCCGCGCGCGTCGAGGTAGCTCTGCTTGGGCACCATCACCTTGCGGCGGAACACGCACACGAGCACGCCGTCCTGGTTGTAGCCCTTGGTCTCGACGTACACGACGCCGCGGTCGTCCTTCGACTTCGACTCGGTCTTGTCGAGCACCGTCGTCTCGCCGTAGATGGTGTCGCCGTGGAACGTCGGGAAGACGTGCTTGAGCGACTCCACCTCGAGGTTGGCGATCGCCTTGCCGCTGACGTCGGGCACCGACATGCCGAGCAGCAGCGAGTAGACGTAGTTGCCCACGACGACGTTCTTGCCCTGCGGCGTCGTGGTCGCGTAGTTGGCGTCCATGTGCAGCGGGTGGTGGTTCATGGTGAGCAGGCAGAACAGGTGGTCGTCGTACTCGGTGACCGTCTTGCCCGGCCAGTGCTTGTAGGTCGCCCCGACCTCGAACTCCTCGTAGCTGCGGCCGAACTGCACGACGGACTCCCTGGTACGGCGGAAAGGTTGCCGTTCAGTGTGTCAGCGTGACGCCGGTCACGACGCCTTGGGGCGCTGGTCCTGAGGCAGGGCGCACGCCGGGGTCCCGCCCGGCATCTTGTCGCGGTGGTCGGCGACCCAGCGGTAGACGCCGCGCGCCAGCCAGGACACGGGCGGGACGAGCAGCAGGAACCCCACCGGCCGCCAGTACCACTGGCTGCGCAGCAGCAGCTTGCCGACGGCCGCGTGGCCGCTCCACGTCCCGGTCGGCAGCACGAGCTGGAGCTTGTCCGCGCACTGCTGCTCGGTGAGGCCGAGGGGCTCGAGGTCGGCGTGCTGGTAGGCGACGACGACGTCCGCCCCGAGGTGCAGCCGCGTCACCCAGCGCACGCTGGACGTGCAGAAGGCGCAGTCGCCGTCGTACACGAGGGTGGCCGTCACCCCTCCAGTGTCGCACCGGTCCAGCGCACCGGAGGGCCGTGACCGTGGCAGTCCGCGACGTGCACCGGCTCGTGCCCGGCGCGCCGCAGGTGCACCTGGAACACGTGCCCCTCGCCGATCCGGTTCGGCTCCATGCTCGCCCGCACCACCGGCCCCGCGCACTGCTCGAGCAGCGCGTCGACGGCGGCCCGCTCGTCGGGGTGGACGTACTGCCACACGACGCTGTGCCAGACCAGGGTCGTGACGTCGGTGCGGCCGTCGAGCTCGCGCTGCAGGAACTCCAGCGCACCCGCCCGCTCGACGTCGGCCGGCACCGCGCGGGCGACCTCCAGCGCGGCGCGCAACCGGGCCAGTCGGGCGACGTGGTCGGGCCACACGTAGGACGTGAGGGTCAGCCGGCCCTCCTCGGTCGTCGGGTCGAGCGGGTTCGGGTCGCAGCCCCGCCGCGCGACCACCTCCGTCCCCCGGTACGTCGGGTGCGCGCCCTCCCAGGGCTGCTGCAGCCGCACCGGGCTGGCCGGGTCGCCGAGGACCTCGTCGCCGACCTCGTACGCGTAGCGGTCGCAGCGCAGGTTGAGCCCCGCGCTGGCCCCGATCTCGAGCAGCCGCACCGGTCCCGGGACGAGCTGCAGCACGCCCATGAGGACCGCGGACCGGCCGACCTCGTTGGTCTGCACGGTCCGCCGTACCAGGGCGCGCAGCTCGTCGAGGTGCTCGACGACGGTCGCGCGCGCGGGTGCCCAGACCTGCTCGACGTCCGCGGTGCCGCCGACGCTCGGGTAGTGCGCGGCGAGGGCCGGCGCGCGGCCCTGCAGGACCAGCCGGTGCAGCGAGCCGGCGAGCCGCAGCGCGGGCACGCTGCCACCCGGGTCGTCGGCGTGCGAGCCCATGAGGTCCGCGACGACACCCCCCTGCTCGAGGTCGTCGGCAGCGCCCTCGAGCAGGGCACCGGTCAGCGCGCTGCCGTAGCTGCGGCAGCCCGCGGCCTGCTCGCGGAAGCGGGTGACCAGGTCCCTCATCGCAGGTCCGCCTCGCGGCGGGCGGGGTCGCGCAGGTCGACGCCCTGGGCGAGCCAGCGCTCCTGGAGGGCCGACGCGCCGTGCACCCGCTTCCACGCCGCCTCGTTCGGCGTCATCGGGAGCAGCGGCAGGAAGCGCACCGGCTCGTCCCCCTCGAGCGGCAGGTCGGGCACCAGCCCGCCCGGCTCGCCGACGAGGACGGCGGTGAAGCGCGCCCCGTCCCACAGCGGCTCCCCGAGGTCGAGGCCGGCGCCGGCGCTGACGACGACCCCCTCGACCGCCGGGCTGGCGGCGAGCACCGCGAGCCGGCGCAGCACGCTGTCGTGCCCGCCCCGCACCGAGAGCAGCAGCTCGGCCCGCGGCCCGTGCTGCGCGACGAGCTCGGCGCCCGGGTCGGCCATCGGGTGGCGGGACATCCCCAGCGACGCGTAGCGAGTGACGTCGCCCTCCGAGAAACGCAGCACCTCGACCTGCTCGGTGCCGAGGAAGCTCACCGCGGCGCGCCCGCTCGACGGCCCGAGCGTCTCGACCAGGTGCGCCTCCACGCGCTGCAGCACCTCGTCACCAGTCACGACGCCACGGTAGGCGTCCCCTTCCCGCGCCGATCATGGAGTTGCGGTCCGCAGGCCGAGCGAGGGTCGCGGACCACAGCCCCATGATCGCGGGGATAGGAGGCCGAGGGTCAGCGGCTGGTGCTCCGTGGAGCCGGACCGAGGGGCTTCCCGCCGTACACGACCTTGCCCTGGGCGTCCTGGAAGGTCAGCCAGCCGATGGCGCCGCGCTGGCCGATGCCGGGCCGGCTGTAGTCGCAGACGCCGGTCGGGAACGCCTTCTTCAGCGTGGCCCACTGGGCGTCGGTGAACGTCACGTCGTAGTCGTCGCGGCGCAGCGGCTTGAG
>DATJGA010000130.1:0-8660 GCA_035495395.1 Mycobacteriales bacterium
CGGCGCCGGCGGGGTCGGTGGCGGCGCCGGCGGGAGCGGCGCGGGTGCCGGGGGCACCGGCGGCACGGGCTCGGACGGGGTCGACGCCTGCACGGGCGGGCCGCTCGGGGCACCGGGCAGGTCCTCCGGGAGCCACTGGTCGTCGAGGGGCGTGGGCGGCTCGGGGGTGGGCAGCTGCGGCTGCACCAGCGGCGGGGAGGCGTCGATGGGCGGGCGCGCGGGCGCGTCCTGGGAGGCGGCCTCGCGCTGGGCCGTGGCCTGGGCACGCCACCACGCGTCGGAGCCGGTGTCGAAGGGCCCCTCGGAGCCCGTCCGCGACTCCAGCTCCTCGAGCGCGGCCTTGACGTCGTCGTCCACCGGGAGCTCGGTCGACGCGGGGGTGACCTCCGGGAAGCCCGGGTCCTCGTCGTCGGGTCCGGTCATCGCAGGCGCTGGGTGGAGGAGCTCACGCGTCCATGCCGAGACGGCGCGCGGACCGCGTGCGCTGCCTCGTCGTACGCAGGCGGCGCAGCCGCTTCACGAGCATCGGGTCGTGCACGAGCGCCTCGGGGCGGTCGATGAGGGCGTTGAGCACCTGGTAGTAGCGCGTCGCGCTGAGGTCGAACAGGTCCTTGATGGCCTGCTCCTTGGCGCCGGCGTACTTCCACCACTGGCGCTCGAAGGCGAGGATCTCGCGCTCGGTCTCGGACAGCTCGGCGACGGCGTCGGGGACGACGGTGAGGGTCGCGGTGCTCTCCATGGGGCCTCCTCGCAGCACGAACTACACCAGTGTCGTTCGCCCTCCCATCATGCCACCTCCCGCGCCGATCATGGGGTTCCGGAACGCCCGCCACGCTCAGCGGGCGGACCACAGCCCCATGATCGGCGGGAAAGAGGGGCGAAAGGGTGGCGAAGGGGACGCGGGCGGGCCCGGGTGGGGGGCTGACAGCGCGGGGCCTTGCGGATACGTTGCGGCAAGAACACGTTCTAGTCGAGGAGAGCCGATGGAGACCCGCGCCGCCATCCTGTGGGAGCCGCACACCGAGTGGAGCGTGGAGGACATCACCCTCGACCCGCCGAAGCGCGGGGAGGTGCTCGTCAAGCTCGCCGCGAGCGGGCTGTGCCACTCCGACGAGCACCTCGTCACGGGCGACATGGCGCTGCCGCCGGACATCGCCGAGCTCATGGGCATCAGCCAGTTCCCCGTCATCGGCGGGCACGAGGGCGCGGGCGAGGTCATCGAGGTCGGCGAGGGCGTCACCGAGCTGGCCGTCGGCGACCACGTCGTCTTCTCCTTCATCCCCAGCTGCGGGAAGTGCCCGTCCTGCCGGCGCGGCCAGTCGCAGATCTGCGACCTCGGCGCGTTCCTGCTCGGCGGCCGGCAGTTCACCGACCAGACCGCCCGCCACCACAGCAAGGACGGCCGCGACCTCGGCACGATGGTCGCCCTGGGCACCTTCTCGCCGTACACCGTGGTGGCCACCGAGTCGTGCGTGAAGATCGACCCGGAGATCCCGCTGGAGAAGGCCGCGCTCGTGGGCTGCGGCGTGACGACCGGCTGGGGCTCGTCGGTGTACGCGGCCGACGTGCAGCCCGGCGAGACCGTCGTCATCTACGGCGTGGGCGGCATCGGCACCGCCGCGGTGCAGGGCGCGGTGCTCGCCGGCGCGGAGCGCGTCGTCGTCGTCGAGCCGGTCGAGTGGAAGCGCGAGAAGATCCTCGAGTTCGGGGCGACGCACACCGCCGCCTCGCACGAGGACGCCTTCTTCCTCGTCCAGCAGCTCACCAACGGCGCGATGGCCGACAAGGCGATCCTCTGCGTCGGTACGGCGGGCGGCGAGCACGTCGCGCAGCTGATGCAGATGATCAAGAAGGCCGGGCGCGCGGTCGTCACCTCGGTCGCGCCGATGCTCGGCGAGGACGTGAAGATGAACCTGTTCGAGTTCGCCATGCAGCGCAAGGAGCTCGTCGGCTGCATCTTCGGCAACGCGAACCCGCAGGTGGACATCCCGCGGCTGCTGTCGCTGTACAAGTCCGGCAAGCTCAAGCTCGACGAGATGATCACGACCGAGTACACGCTCGACGAGATCAACAAGGGCTACCAGGACATGCGGGACGGCAAGAACTTCCGCGGCCTGATCAAGTACTAGTCGGAGAGCCGGCCCTCGTGCTGCACCCGGGTCTCCGGACCCGGGTAGCAGACGGCCTCGTGGCCGTCCTCCCAGCGGACCCGGTACGGCGGGCTCCCGTCGGGTCCGCGCGCCTCGAGCACGAGCCCGACCTTGCCCGGGTCCCCGACCCGCGCACCCGGGATCGCGATCGTGTCTCCCGCCACTGCGTGCATGAGCACCTCCTCGCCGGCCCCCTTGACCGCATCGTGGCCCGGGAGGCGAGCGAGGGCAACGCCTAGCGGCGAGGAACCGCGGCCCGGACGAGGACTGTCGCGACCCCGGCACCGTCGGTGGCCGGGCCGTCGGAGGCGAAGGCGCCCCAGATGCTGCCGTCCGGCCCCACCGCCACGTCGACGTAGTCGAGCAGGCTGCGGTCGTCGCCGAAGCCGGGGACGCCGCAGAGGATCCCGTCGAGGCAGATGTCCTTGGTGTGCACCGGCTTCGCGAGCACGTGCTGGCGGTGCGTCACGCGCGGCCGGGCGGTCGCGGCGCCGTCGACGACGGCCAGCGTCGCGTACCAGGACTGGGCGTCGTTGGCGTCGGTCTTCGTCCCCTCGTAGTAGGCCATCGCGAGGGTGCCGTTGCGCAGCGGCGCGATGGCGGCGTACACGGAGGAGACCTTGGGGGTGCCGACGTCCACCAGCTGCGACCAGGTGCGGCCGTGGTCCTTGGAGTACGACAGCCAGGCGCTCTGGTGGCCGGCGTGCCGGCCGTTGCCGAGGACGTAGACGGTCCCGGCCGCGTCGACGGTGAGCCAGTTGAAGCCGCCGTAGAAGGCGTCGTCGGTCGCGCCGAGGTAGACCGCGGTCGAGTCCAGCACCGGGCCGACGGTCTCCTTGTCGTAGCGCGCGACGTACAGCTTGTTGGGGGCGCCGAGCGGCGGGTGCGACGGGTACGTCGTGGGCCCGTCGATGCCGTAGAGGACGTAGACGGTGCCGCTGCGCGGGTCGATGCCCATCGAGTCGACGTAGGCGTTCTGGTTCGTGACGAAGGCGTCGACCGGCGTGGGGTTGGCGGGGTTGGCCGAGGCGCCGTAGAGCAGCACCGGCGTCGCCGTGAAGGTGCGGCCCAGGTCGTGCGAGGCGTAGAGGTACGGGACGCCGTCGAAGCCCTTCATCGTCACGTAGACGTCCTTGCCGCTGCCGACCACCCACGGCCGGTCGAGCGCCGGGTCGCCGGAGAGCCTGGTGACCCGCCACGTCCTCCCGGCGTCCTCGCTCACGTCGACGTTGACGTAGTTGATGGCCAGGTCGACGGCGACGACGACCTTGTCGGAGAGGAAGTGCATGTCCCAGTCGCCGCCGCCGACGTCGCTCGCGTAGCCCTTCACCTGCGTGAAGGAGCGCCCGGCGTCGGTGGAGCGGAACAGGTTGGCCGGGTCGTTGCCGCCACCGAGCCCGTCGACGAGGACCGTCCTCCCGTGCGGGGCGACGGTGACGTTCGGCTCGCCGCCGGCGCGGTCGAAGACGAACGCCTTCGCCACCGTCAGGCGCGCGGGACCTCCCGCGGCGTGGCCGGGGACGGCGAGGGCGAGCAGGGGGAGCAGGATGAGAGCGAGGGCTGGGCGGCGCACCCTACAAGGGTAGGTGTTGCCGGGACTGTCCGTGGACGCCTACGTTTGCCCTAGAACCTGTTCTAGTAACGGAGGACGCGTGAAGCCGGTCGAGCTCGACGAGTACCCCGTCCACCAGACGCCGCTGTCGCTCGCCCGGGTGGCGACCAGCGACCGGAACTTCTACGACCGCTACTACTTCAACGGCCACGACCGCACCGGCGAGCGCTTCATGGTCGCCGGCTTCGGCGTCTACCCGAACCTCGGCGTCGTCGACGGCTTCGTGACGCTGCGCGAGGGCGACACCCAGACGGTGTCGCGGTTCTCCGACGCCCTCGACGGCCGGTCGCTGCGCACCAGCGTCGGCGGCCTGACCATCGAGGTGCTCGAGCCGCTGCAGCGGCTGCGGGTGGTCTGCGAGTCCGAGGCGCTGAGCTGCGACCTGACCTGGGAGGGCTCGTTCCCCGCGGTGCTCGAGGACGCGCACCTGCTCATGTCGCCGCTGCGCCCGACCCTGGACGCGTCGCGGTTCGCGCAGACCGGCAGCTGGCAGGGCTCGATCACGGTGGGCGGCACCAAGACCGACGTCGACCCCTCCGTGTGGGTCGGGACCCGCGACCGCTCCTGGGGCATCCGCCCGGTCGGCGACCCCGATCCCGCGGGCCGGCAGGCCGAGACGCCGCTCGAGGGCTTCTGGTGGCTGTACGTGCCGCTGCGGTTCGAGACCTTCCAGCTGGTGCTCATCGTGCAGGAGGAGCCGGACGGGCACCGCACCCTGTCGCACGCCTCGCGCACCTTCGCCGACGGCCGGGTCGAGCAGCTCGGCTGGCCGCGCATCGAGATCGACTACCGCTCCGGCACCCGGCACCCCGAGTCCGCGCGCATCCACCTGACCCGGCCGGACGGCGAGCCGCTCGTGCTCGAGGTGGAGACCAAGCTGCCCCTCGCGCTGCACGTCGGCTGCGGGTACGGCGGCGACCCGGACTGGGCGCACGGCCAGTGGAAGGGCGCCGGCTGGGCGAGCAGCCAGAGCTACGACTACGGCGACCCGGAGATCGCCGGCCGGGTGCCGTGGGGCGTCGTCGAGCACGTCGGCCGCGGCCTGCTCGACGGCGAGGAGGGCTGGGGCCTGTTCGAGCACGGCTCCATCGGCCGCCACGACCCGACCGGCTTCGCCGACTACCTGAGCGTCGCGCCCTAGTGGACCTCGCGAGAGCCCGCGCACCGTTCAAGGACGGGCTCTACGAGTCGCACTACCTCACCGCCACCGACCCGGCCGGCGGGCGGGCGCTGTGGCTGCGGCACACCTCGCTGCACGGCCGGCCGTCGGTCTGGGTCACCTGGTTCGACCCGGAGCCGCACGCCCGGCGGCTGGAGCTCGACGAGCCGCTGAGCAGCACCGACTGGCCGCGCTGCTCGATCGCGGAGCTCACCGGCACGACCGCCCGCGGCGAGCTCGACGGCACCGGCTGGGACCTGCAGTGGGAGCCGCTCGCTGCGCCGCTGCCCTACCTGCCGACCGAGCGGCTGTACGACCGCGCGCTCCCCCGCTCCAACGGCGCCGCCGTCGTCCCGCACGCCCTCGTCCACGGCCGGTACGGCGAGACCTCCCTCGACGGCTGGCACGGCGTGGTCGGGCACAACTGGGGCCGCGAGCACGCCGACCAGTGGTGCTGGCTGCACACCGCCCTGCCGGAGGGCTGGCTCGACCTCGTGCTCGTGCGGGTCCGGGTCGGACCGCTCCTCACGCCCTGGATCGCCGGGGGTGGCGTGCACGTCGACGGCGCGCTCCGCCGTACCCGGCCGGGGCGGGTGCGGCTGGACCACCAGGGCGACCGGACGGTGGCGGAGGTGCCCCTCCGGGGCGGTCACGTGACCGTCGACGTGCGGGCCGAGCACCACGTGACGTGGGACTACGACAGCCCGCGCGGGCCGGGACGGGTCGTGCGCAACTGCTCCGTCGCCGACGCGACGGTCACCCTCGACGCCGACCGGACCTGGCAGCTGCGCGGGACCGTGGCCGTCGAGCACGGTGCCTGACGCGTCCGGAGTGACTAGGGTCCGAAGCGCGATCGGGTGACAACGGCGTCCCCCCATCGAGGCGAGGGAGAAGTCGTGACGGCGGCGGACCGGACGAGCAGCGGCTCACCTGCGCTCGACGACCTGGTGGAGACGGCGGTCGCCGAGGCGCGGGGCGCGGTCGACCTGCCCGACGAGCAGCTCGAGCTGCTGGTGCCGTTCCTGCGGCAGTACTACCGGTTCGTCGCGCCCGAGGACGTGCTCGGCCGGGCGCCGCGCGACATCTACGGCGCGGCGCTGGCGCACCTCGAGCTGGCCCAGCAGCGCACCCCCGGCACCGCCCTGGTGCGCGTGCTCTCCCCGACGACGGAGACCCACGGCTGGACCTCGACGCACACCGTCGTCGAGGTGGTCACCGACGACATGCCGTTCCTCGTCGACACCGTGTCGGCGGAGCTCAACCGGCACGACCTCGGCATCCGCCTCGTCATCCACCCGGTCATGCGGATCCGGCGCGACGCGGTCGGCCGGATGCTCGCGGTCGAGCCGCCCGACGACGGCGCGGACACCGTCCGCGAGTCGTTCATGCACGTCGAGGTCGACCGGCTCGCCGGCCCGGCCGCGGGCGAGCAGCTGCGCAACGACCTGCGCCGGGTGCTGGAGGACGTCCGGGCCGCGGTCGAGGACTGGGACAAGATGATCGCCCGGCTCGACGACGCGGTGGCCGAGCTCCCGCAGAACGGCGAGGAGGCCGACGAGATCCGGGCCCTCGCCCAGTGGCTGCAGGGCGACGCGTTCACCTTCCTCGGCTACCGCGAGTACGTGCTGGAGGGGGCCGGCGACGACCAGGTGCTGATGTCCGTGCCCGGCACCGGGCTGGGCATCCTGCGCGACGCGGGGCTGGAGCCGGTGTCGCGCTCGTTCGCGGCGCTCCCGCCGGAGGTGCGGCGGCGCGCGCTCGACCCGGCCCTGCTCACCGTCACCAAGGCCAACTCGCGCGCGACGGTGCACCGCCCGGCGTACCTGGACTACGTCGGGATCAAGCGGCTCGGGCCGAAGGGCCTCCCGGTCGGGGAGCGGCGGTTCCTCGGGCTGTTCAGCCACTCCGCGTACGCCGACTCGGTGACCGCCGTACCGGTCGTGCGGCGCAAGCTGCAGCGGGTGCTCGAGCGGTCCGGGTTCAGCCCCAGCGGGCACGACTACCGGGCGCTCGTCGCGGTGCTCGAGGACTACCCGCGCGACGAGCTGTTCCAGATCTCCGAGGACGACCTGCTCACCATCGCGCTCGGGATCCTGCACCTGCAGGAGCGCCGGCAGGTGCGGCTGTTCGTGCGGCTCGACGACTACGGCCGCTTCGTGTCGTGCTTCGTCTTCCTCCCCCGCGAGCGCTACACGACCGCCAACCGCCTCAAGGTGCAGCAGGTGCTGATGGACGCCTTCGGCGGCGTCGGCCTGGACCACGCGGTGCGCGTCTCGGAGTCGGTGCTCGCCCGGCTGCACATCGTCATCCGGACCGCCGAGCCGGTCAGCGGGCCGATCGACGTCACGGCCATCGAGGAGCGGCTCGAGGCCGCGACCCGCTCGTGGAACGACGCCCTCGTCGACGCCCTGCGGGACGCGTTCGACGAGGCCGAGGGCGCCCGCCTGCAGGCGAGGTACGGCGAGGCCTTCCCCGAGGCGTACAAGGAGGACTTCCCGGCGACGGCAGCGGTGCCCGACCTGGAGCGGCTGGAGCGGCTCGGCGAGGCGGAGGGGATCGACCTGCAGCTCTACCGGCCCGCCGACGCGGCGCCGGGCGAGTACCGCTTCAAGGTGTTCCGCGTCGGCCCGCCGCTGTCGCTGTCGCAGGTCATGCCGCTGCTGCAGGACATGGGCGTCGAGGTCTCCGACGAGCGGCCGTACACGATCGAGCGGCCCGGGCTGCCCGACGCGTGGGTCTACGACTTCGGGCTGCGCTGCCCGGCCGACACCGTCCTCGACGAGCGGCAGTGGCAGGGGTTCGAGGACGCCTTCGCCGCGGTCTGGCACGACCGCGCGGAGAGCGACTCGCTCAACGCGCTGGTGGTGGCCGAGGGGCTGTCGTGGCGCGAGGTGGTCGTGCTGCGCTGCTACGCGAAGTACCTGCGCCAGGTCGGCACCACCTTCAGCGAGGCCTACCTCGCGCAGACGCTGGTGCGCAACCCGCACGTCGCACGCCAGCTCGTCGACCTCTTCGGCGCGCGCTTCGACCCGTCCCGGCAGGACGAGGACGAGGAGCAGCTCGCCGCCGCCGTGCACACCTCGCTCGACGCGGTGGCCAGCCTCGACGAGGACCGCATCCTGCGCGGCTTCCTCGCGCTCGTCCAGGCGACGAACCGCACGAGCTTCTACCAGCGCGCGGCCGACGGCGCGCCCAAGGCGCACATGAGCGTCAAGCTCGACCCGGCGCTGGTCCCCGACCTGCCCCGGCCGCGGCCACGGTTCGAGATCTTCGTCTACGCGCCGCGGGTAGAGGGCGTGCACCTGCGGTTCGGGCCGGTGGCCCGCGGCGGCCTGCGCTGGTCGGACCGGCGCGAGGACTTCCGCACCGAGGTGCTCGGGCTGGTCAAGGCGCAGATGGTGAAGAACGCCGTCATCGTGCCGGTCGGCTCCAAGGGCGGCTTCGTCCTCAAGCGGCCCGCCGACCCGGCGGACCGCGACGCCTGGCTCGCCGAGGGCGTCGCCTGCTACCGCACCTTCATCCACGGCCTGCTCGACGTCACCGACAACATCGTCGACGGCGAGGTGGTGCCACCGGTCGACGTGGTCCGGCACGACGGCGACGACCCGTACCTCGTCGTGGCCGCCGACAAGGGCACCGCGAGCTTCTCCGACATCGCCAACGCGGTGGCCCTCGAGCACGGCTTCTGGCTCGGCGACGCCTTCGCCTCCGGCGGCTCGGCCGGGTACGACCACAAGGC
>DATJGA010000131.1:0-3765 GCA_035495395.1 Mycobacteriales bacterium
GCGGTGCGGTCGATCGCGATCTCCCAGGCGCGCAGCACCTCGCGCTGCTTGTCCGGCGGCATGGTCGAGCAGACGGCACGCCGCATCCGCGGCCCGTCCTTGGCGACGTAGAAGGTCAGCGTCGCGATGGTCAGCAGCGAGAACAGCAGCGTCGCGACCGTCGCGCCGAGGCCGAGTGCGCCGCCCAGCACGTACTTGCCGACCTGGTTGACGGTGCCGGCCGACCCCGCGACGTCGGTGCCGCTGATGTCGACGCCGAGCTTGTCGTGGAGGAAGTCGGCGACCTGGCGCGCGTAGTCGTCCATGTTCTTGATGAGGTCTGTGACCTGCTGGACCACGATCGTGCCGAGCAGCGCGCCGAACGCGCCGACGACCACGGTGACGCCGGCGAAGACCGCGAGCGTCGCCCGCCCGCGGCCCCAGCCCCGGCGGGCCAGGGCGTTGACGGGCGGCTCGAGGGCGAAGCCGCAGAAGAGCGAGAAGAGGACCAGCACGAGCAGCGCGCGCAGCTGCTCGAGCGCCCACAGCAGGGCGAGGAGGGCGAACACGCCGAGCACGGCGGCCACGACGGTCTCCCGCAGCCGGCGGGTGAACTCGGCCTGCTCGGTGGGGCTCGCCACGGCGGGACCGTACCGCCCGGTTCGCCCCGAGCCGGGTTGCCGCGCGGGACGGGCGGGACCGCGACACGCCGGGAAAGCACTTGCGCGGGGCAAGCATCAACTACGCTTTCCGGCCATCCCGGTGGTGTTCCTGCGACACCGCCTCGGAGGCCGCCACGGCACCCGGACGTAGGGGGTACGGACGGGTGCCGTGGCTCAGGCTCAGGCGCGCGCGAGGTGCGGCGCTGCCCGCCCCGCGATGAGCGGCAGGTCGAGGTACGTGCGGATCCCCGGCTCGGCGGCGAGCACGTAGGGGATGGCGCTCACGCAGTGGTTCGCCGTCGCCACGATCCCGGGGTTGCGCACCAGGCCGGCCTCCACCGACACCGGCTGGTAGCCCTTGAAGGTCACCAGCGCCGGCGGGTCGCCGAGGACCTCGACCTCGAAGCGCTCGCCCTCCTCGCCGAACGACCACGCGGGCTCGAGGTGCTCCTCGCCCATCAGCCAGTTCACCCGCGCGGTGATCACGGGCTCGCCGTTCACCGTCGCAGTCCAGGTGAACCGCTGCGCGGCGACGGTGCCCGGCTCGATGGGGCCCATCGGCGAGTCGATCGGCTTGGTCGCGACCGCCACCTCGTGCTCGGCGACGACGTGGTCGTCGAGGGCGAAGCCGAGCTCGTGCCCGATCATCTCCAGCGACTGCCGGAAGCCGCCGCCGAGGAAGCCGACCATCGGGCTGCTGCGCGCCACCTCGGGCGTCGCCCCGAACAGCATGATGTCGCGCAGCACGGCTGGTGCGCCGTACGTGCGGATGTCGCTGAACTCCTCGGCGCGCACGTGGGTGACCTGGGCGGTGAGCGCCGAGACCATGAGGGGGAAGCGCTCGGTGATGCCGCCGGGGTGGATGCCGGTGCCGTGCAGCGTCGCGCCGCCGGCGAGGCAGGCGGCCTCGAGGTCCGCCGCGTCCTTGGTCCGCGGGTAGACCCACCCGAGCGGCGTGACGACGTCGATGCCGGCGGTGAGCATCCGGCAGACCAGGGCCTCGTCGGGCATCAGCGGGGCGTACACGACGCAGTCGGCACCCATCGACAGCAGCTGGTCCACGTCCTGGGTGGCGCGCACCCCGAGCGGCCCGGTGCCCGCGATCTCCCCGGCGTCCAGACCGACCTTGTCGGCGCTGTGCACCCAGCAGCCGACGAGCTCCAGCTCCGGGTGCGCCGCGACGGCCTGGATCGCCGCCTGCCCGACTCCGCCGGTGGCCCACTGGATCACCCGTATCGCCATCTCCCGCACCATAGACCCGCGCCCCGGGCAGCTGACCAGCCGCTCGGCCGGACTACGGTGCGGCCATGAGCACCGTCGAGCTGGGCCGGGGTCTGCAGGTGTCGCCGCTGGGCCTGGGCTGCATGGGCATGAGCGAGTGGTACGGCGAGTCCGACTGGGACGAGTCGGTGGCCACGATCCACCGCGCACTGGAGCTGGGGGTCACCTTCCTCGACACCGCCGACGTCTACGGAGCCGGCCACAACGAGGTCCTCGTCGGCCGGGCGATCGCCGGCCGGCGCGACGAGGTGCAGCTGGCGACGAAGTTCGGCATCGACCGCTCCGGGGGCGACGCGAGCCGTCAGGTCCGGGGGAAGGCGGCGTACGTCAAGCGGGCCTGCGAGGCCTCGCTGCTGCGGCTCGGTGTCGAGACGATCGACCTCTACTACCTGCACCGGCCGGCGCAGGACGCCGAGATCGAGGAGACCGTCGGCGCGATGGCCGAGCTGGTCGCCGAGGGCAAGGTGCGGCACCTCGGCCTGTCCGAGGTCGACGAGCAGCTGCTCCGCCGGGCGCACGCGGTGCACCCGATCACCGCGCTGCAGAGCGAGTACTCGCTGTGGACCCGCGACCCCGAGGGCCTCGCCCCGGCGCTCGCCGAGCTCGGCGTCGGGCTGGTCCCGTACTCCCCGCTGGGCCGTGGCTTCCTCACCGGCACCGTGGACACGAGCGCGCTGGGGGAAAAGGACTTCCGTCGCTACAACCCCAGGTTCAAGGCCGCCGACGACAACGCGGTCATCGCCGACACGGTGCGCCAGGTCGCGACCCGGCTCGGCGCCGAGCCCGCCCAGGTCGCGCTGGCCTGGGTGCTGGCCCAGGGGGAGCGGCTGGGCCTCCCCGTCGTCCCGATCCCCGGCACCAAGCGGGTCCGCTGGCTCGAGCAGAACGCCGCCGCGCTGGACGTGCGGCTCGACGAGGCCGCGCTGGCCGAGCTCGACCCGCTCGGCGACAAGGTGGTCGGCGGCCGCTACTGAGGCAGGGACCGGGCCCCCCCGCGTCGAACGAGAACGTGTTGCAGCTCCGTTCCCGTCGGGAGGCCCGTCGTGAGGTCCCGCTCTTCCCTGCTGCTCCTGGTCCTCCCGGTCCTCGGCGGCGTCCTCGCCGCGCTGCCCGCCTCCGGCCAGCAGCCGCAGCGCTGCCCGGGGGAGCGCGCCACGGCGCGCTCGTTCAGCGCCGACGGCCGGGTGCTGCCGAGCCGCGGTGCGGCGTGCACCGTGCGCACCGGCTTCCTCACCAGCGAGACGCACGTCCGGGTCGCCCCTGACGGCACCGTCGTGCAGCAGCCGGCGCAGACCGTTCCCGGGGTGGCCGGCACCGGCTTCGTCCCCGGCGCCCCCGGCGTCAAGCCGCAGACGCAGCTCACCCCGGCCGGGTTCGCGATCAGCCGCGACGGCGGCCGCGGCTTCCAGCGCGTGCTCCCGTCGGGCCTCGAGTGGGTCGCGTCCGACGGTGCCATCCACATCGACAGCGTCACCGGCCGCCTCTACTACTACGCGCTGAGCCCGTCCACGGTGCCGCAGGCCGGGGGTGTCCCGCTCAACGACCAGGTGCCGGCCGGGTACGCCCACCTCGTCACCAGCGGCGACGGCGGCCGGACGTGGAGCCACACCCAGGCTCCCGGGTACGTCGAGTCCGAGAACCCCAGGTTCACCTCCGGGCCCACCCCGCGCGGCGGCGACCGGCCGGTGGCCGGTGAGCGGGTCGCCTACTGGTGCGGCAACACCGCGCTGTTCGTCTACGGCCAGCGCGACGGCTTCCGCACGCTCGACGGCGGCCAGACCTGGCAGTTCCGGTCGACGTTCCTGCGCCGCGGCGTCCCCGTGCACACCCAGTGCGGCAGCAG
>DATJGA010000132.1:0-3650 GCA_035495395.1 Mycobacteriales bacterium
CGAGCGCACCACCAGCCACGTGCCGGTCGACCTGCCGTTCGTCCCGGAGGGCCAGCAGCCCGAGCTGCGGCTGCTCGTCCGCGGCTCCGAGCCGGCCTCGCCCGAGGAGGTCGCGGAGAACCCGCGTGCCCAGTCCGTCCGGCTCCGTGCCGCCGAGCGCGTGCGCGACGCCGCATGACGACGGCGACCGCGCGGGCCGTGCCGCTGCGCCTTCCGGACAGCCGCACGGCCCCGACGCCCCGCGCGCTCCCGAACCCGCGCGGCCTGCTCCGGCTCGTGCCGCAGCGCCGTTCGCAGGCGGCGAGGACGCCGTTCGCGGTGGTGCTGGTCGTGCTCCTCGGCGGCGGCCTGCTCGGCCTGCTGCTGCTGAACACCCTGGTGGCACAGGGGTCCTTCACGCTGCACGACCTGTCGACCCGCAGCCGTGCGCTGGAGCTGCGCGAGCAGCAGCTCGCCGGGCAGGTCCAGGCGCAGCAGGCGCCGGGGCAGCTCGCGGCCCGGGCGAGCGCGCTCGGCATGGTGCCGGGCGGTGCACCCGCGTTCCTGCGGCTGACCGACGGCCGCGTGCTCGGCTCGCCGACGAAGGGAAAGGCCGCCGTGAAGCCGCTCGCCCCGCGCCCCACCGCGTCCGCCCCCGCGACCCCGCGCACGGCCTCGAGCCCTGCCCCACGCGGCTCGACGACGTGGACCGCACCGCGCCAGACGCCGCCGCCCACCACGACGGGTGCGCACCGGTGAGCCGACCGCCTGCCCGGCCGTCCGCCCGCACCGCCCAGCGCCGCCCCGCCCCCCGTCCCGCTGCTCGCCCGGCCCCCCGGCCCGCAGCGCGCCGCCCGGCGCACCGGCCGGTCCGCCGTACCCGGAAGCTGGGCCGTCCCGGCGTGCGGCTGCGCGGCGGCCTCGTCGTCCTCGCGGCCGTCGTGCTCGTGCTCGGCGGCCGCCTCGTGTGGCTGCAGGGCCTGCAGCCCGCCGCGTACGCCGAGCGGGCCGGCGTGCAGCGCACCCGCGAGATCGCGCTGGCCGCCCAGCGCGGTGACGTCCTCGACCGCAACGGCAACCCGCTCGCGATCAGCGTGCTCGCCAAGAACGTGTACGCCGAGCCGCGGCTGCTGCGGCGTGCCGGGTGCCAGGCCGCGTCCGCGAGCCCGTGCGACCCGCACCTCATCGCGTCGAAGGTGGCGCCGCTGCTGGGCCTGGACCCCGCGCGCGTCGAGGAGAAGCTGCGCTCCGACCACGACTTCGTCTACCTCGAGCGCGGCGTCGACACGACGCTGGCGCAGCGGGTCCTCGACCTCGGCCTGCCCGGCATCGGCACCGAGTCCACCAGCCGGCGGGTGCACCCCTCGCAGGACCTCGCGAGCGGGGTGCTCGGCTTCACCGACCTCGCCGGCGACGGGAAGATGGGCGTGGAGCTGGCGTACGACAAGGTGCTGGCCGGCGTCCCGGGCGAGGTCACCGCGCAGTTCGACGCGTTCGGCCGGGTGATCCCGACCGGCGCGGACCGCCGGCGCGACCCGGTCGCGGGCAAGGACGTGGTGCTCACCCTCGACCGCGACCTGCAGTGGTACGCCCAGCGGCTCATCGCCGACCAGGTGGCCGCCACCCACGCCAAGAACGGCACCGTCGTCGTCATGGACGTCCGCACCGGCGAGCTGCTCGCGCTCGCGACGGCGCCGACGTTCGACCCGGACCACCTCACCGCCGCCGACGGCGACCGGCTCACCAACCCGGCCATCAGCGACGTCTTCGAGCCGGGCTCGGTGAACAAGGTGGTGACGGCGGCCGCGGCGCTGCAGGCCGGCGTCGTCACGCCGATGTCGGTCGTGGACGTGCCCCCGACGTACAAGGTCGCGAACCACACGCTGCACGACGCGGAGCGGCACGGCCTGGAGCACCTGACCTTCGCCGGGGTGCTCGCGAAGTCCAGCAACATCGGCACGGTGAAGGTCGCGCAGCGCGTCGGTCCGCAGCGGCTCTACGACATGATGCACGCCTTCGGGTTCGGCGAGAAGACGGGCATCGAGCTGCCCGGCGACAGCCGCGGGCTGCTGCCGAAGCCCGCCGACTGGTCGGTGACCTCGATCGGCACCATCCCCATCGGCCAGGGCGTGTCGGTCAGCGCGCTGCAGGCGGCGTCCGTCTACGCGACCATCGCGAACGGCGGGATCCGGGTGACGCCGACGATCGTCAAGGCGATCCGCGACAACGGCGGCCACGTCACTGCCGCGCCGGCGCCGACCAGCCGCCGCGTGGTGACCGCCGAGGTCGCGGGCCAGATCCGCGCGATGCTCGAGTCGGTGGTGTCGGAGCAGGGCACGGCGCCGCAGGCGGCCATCCCCGGGTACCGGGTCGCCGGCAAGACCGGCACGGCCCAGCGGGTGGCGACCTCCGGACCGCGCCAGGGCCACTACGACGGCACCTACACGTCCTCGTTCATCGGCATGGCCCCGGCCGACGCGCCGCGCTTCGTCACCGCGGTGGTGCTGCAGGGCACCCGCTCGTACGGCCACTTCGGCGGCCTCGTCGCGGCGCCGCTGTTCAGCAAGGTGATGGGCTTCGCGCTGCGGTCGTACGACGTGGCGCCGACGGGCACGCGGCCGCACCCCTTCCGCCTCACCGCCGCCGACTAGCCTCGGCGCCGTGCTGATCCGGCCCTCCTCCCCGACGCCTCGACGGCTGGGGGAGCTCCTCGGCGCCGTGCCGGGGCTGTCCGCGCGCGGCACCCTGTCGGAGGTCCTCGTCACCGGGTGCACGCACGACTCGCGCGACGTGCAGCCCGGCGACCTGTACGCCGCGCTGCCGGGGAGCCGCGCCCACGGGGCGGACTTCGCCGACCAGGCGGCCGCGGCGGGCGCGGTCGCCGTGCTCACCGACCCGGCCGGGGCGGAGCGGGTCGGCGGGCTGCCCGTGCTCGTGGCCGACGCACCGCGCGCGGTGCTGGGTGCGGTGGCCTCCTGGGTCCACGGCGACCCCTCCTCGGCGCTCACCGTCCTGGGCGTCACCGGGACCAACGGCAAGACCACCACCGCGTTCCTCCTCGACGCCGGGCTGCGCGCTGCCGGTCACGTCACCGGGCTGGTGGGGACCGTGCTGACGCGGGTCGGCGACGAGACGGTGCCGAGCGAGCGCACGACGCCCGAGGCCACCGACCTGCACGCGCTGTTCGCGGTGATGCGCGAGCGGGGGGTGACGGCGGTCGCGATGGAGGTGAGCAGCCACGCCCTCGCCCTGGGCCGGGTCGACGGTGTGCGGTTCGCCGCCTCGGTCTTCACGAACCTCAGCCAGGACCACCTGGACTTCCACGCCGACATGGAGGACTACTTCCGGGCGAAGGCGTCGCTGCTCACCCCGGCCCGCTCGGCCCGCGGTGTCGTCAACGCCGACGACGCCGCCGGGCAGCGGCTGCTGGCCGACCCGCAGGTGCCGCTCACGTCGTACGGCGAGAAGGGCGAGTTCCGCGCGGAGCAGCCGTCGCTGCGACCCGACGGCAGCGCGTTCGTCCTCGTCGGACCGGGCGTGCGCGCCGACGCGTCGGTGCAGCTGCCCGGCGCCTTCAACCACAGCAACGCGCTCGGGGCGCGGGCCTGCCTGGTGACCGTGGGGGTGCCCGTCGACACGGCGGCGCGGGGCGTCGCGGCGCTGCCCGGCGT
>DATJGA010000133.1:0-2085 GCA_035495395.1 Mycobacteriales bacterium
GCCCTCGCTGCCTAGCAGCTAGTGCGTCGCTGTCAGCCTGGGAGCGCCTCCGGCCCAGGACCTGGCATCGCTTGGAGGAACACCAGCGGCCGTGGCCGCGTGAGTCGCTGGTGAGCTAACGCGGCTGAGCCTGTTCCCGACGTGCTGGTGCGATCGGGAGGGCTGAGAAACTCGCAGCCAGCTGCGCCCGGAGAAGCCCTGGTCTGGTGCCGGAAGACGCGGGTTCGAATCCCGCCAGCTCCACGACACCCCTTGTGACGACGACGCCCACGGACCTCAGTCCGTGGGCCTCTTCGTGCCTGGGGAAGGCGGGTGATACCCCGGCGCCACACTTGCCTCCGGGCTCGTTCCTCCTCGCCCGGGACGGGCAGGCCTCAGGACAGGCCGAGGAAACGGGAGACGACGTGAACGCGACGGACACGCTGGACACGCTGAAGAGCGGCACGACCCAGCTCGCAGGCACGACGAGCCAGGCGGTGGCCGAGCTGGCCGGTACCGCGAAGGAGAAGGCCACGACCGTCATCGGCGACGTCGCCGAGCGCATCGTGCAGCACCCCGCCTTCCAGCAGCAGAAGCCGAAGCGGCGCAAGGGCCGGATGGTCCTGGGCCTCGCGCTCGGCGGTGCCGCCGTGGGCTGGCTGGTGAAGCTCGCGCGCGGCACGTCGCTCGGCCAGGCCGCCGAGGAGCGCCTCACCGGTGGCCGCGCGAACGAGCCGGTCGTCGACCCGCTGGGCACCGAGACCCTCGCCGGCGGGGGCACCACCGCGCCCTAGGCAGGGATCGGGCGTCCGCCGACGAACGACTGGGTGTGAAACGCGCTCTTGTCGGACTGGCCGCCCTCGCCCTCCTCCCTCTCGCCCCCGTCACCCGGGCCGCGAGCGCCCCTGGGCTGCTCGCCGGCGCCTCGGTGGTCGACGCCACCTGGCACGTCGGCGCCAGCGCCGGGCAGTACGCCAGCACGCAGGACCCCTCCCTCGCCGCGGAGTGGGACCCCAACCTGCAGCACGTCAAGAACGCCGCCTCGTACGGCGTGGCCTCCCGCCTCAGCGTCCGCGCCCTCGTCCTGCGCAACCCGGGCCAGCCCCCGGTCGCGCTCGTGAAGGACGACAACTACCTGAGCCAGGACATGCTCGTGCGGCGCGCGGCGCAGATCCTGGCGGCGGAGGGCAGCGAGGTCACCTACGACCACCTGCTCGTCTCGGCGACGCACGACCACAACTCGCCGTACTACGCGACGCCGGCGGCGGGGGTGTGGCTGTTCCAGGACGCCATGGACCTGCGGATGCTCGAGTACCAGGCCCGGGCGATCGCCCAGGCGGTGCGACAGGCCGAGCTGGGTGCCCGGCCCGCGCGCCTCGGGGCGACGACCGTCGACTTCCCCTGGTTCCAGGGCAACATCGCCGGCGCCGGGGTCGCCGAGGACGGCAGCCCCGTGGGCTACCCCCTGCAGGAGAACGACCACGGGGTGACGGTGCTGCGGGTCGACGGTCTCGACGGACGGCCGATCGGCACCTGGGTGAACTACGCCGAGCACGGCGAGTCGCTCGACGGGTACGACCTCGTGAGCGCCGACTGGCTGGCGCCCTTCCAGAGGTACGTGGACCGGGCGACCGGCGCCCCGGTCGTGTTCGCGCAGGGCGCGGTCGGCTCGGCCGAGGGCCCCTACGAGCACGCGTACCCGAAGGGCCAGGCCCCGCTCGTGAAGGACCACGGCGAGAGCGTGCCCGCGATCTGGGCGCACCTCGGGTACGCGCAGGCCGAGCGCGGCGGGCACCTGCTCGCCGACGCGGTGCTCAGCGCGTGGCGCACCATCGGCACCGGTCGGGCCGACGCGCGGATGACCGACCACCCGGTGGTCCGGATGCTCACCCACTGGGTCACCGGCCCCGTGTCGCACCCCTACCCGAGCGTCTCCAACTGCCGCACCGGCCAGTCCGTGGACGGCGACCCAGGTGCGCCCGTCCTCGGGCTGCCCGACTGCGAGCGGGCCTCCGACGCCTTCGGGCAGGCGCTGCCGGCGCAGGGGCTCTGGGACGCGCTGCGCAGCTCCGGCGTACCGGTGCCCGCGAACTACGACGCGCCCTC
>DATJGA010000134.1:0-5873 GCA_035495395.1 Mycobacteriales bacterium
CCGGTCTTGGCCGCCATCGGCCACTTGTCCGGGTCACGGGTGACGGTGCCCTCGGGGTAGAGAGCCACCAGCTCCCCGCGGGCCAGCGCCTCGACGGCGGGGATGAGGGCGAGCGAGGCGTCGACGGTGTGGCGCTGCACCGGGATCTGGCCGGTGCCCTTGAGCACCTTGCCGACGAACCAGCCCAGCGGGCCCTTGCCGTGGAACAGCGTCGACTTCGCGAGGATCCGCGGGACCCGGTGCGTGCTGAAGATGAGGGCGTCGGCGAAGACCAGCGGGTCGGCGTGCGAGATGTGGTTGACGGCGATGATCGCGCCGCCGTGAGCCGGCACGTTCTCGAAGCCGCTCCACCGGCGCCGGGTCAGCACGAGCAGCACCGGCTTGAGGATGACGATCGCGAGCCGGTACCAGAACCCGACGCGTCCCAGCCGCACGCCGCCTCCTCTCACCTGATGCCCGACAGCCTGCCAGACTCCAGCCCCGTGGCGGGGTCGTGGGGCGTGGTGGTGCCGGTGAAGCGGCTGGAGCTGGCGAAGACCCGGCTGGCACCGTACGGCGAGCAGGCCCGCCAGGACCTGGCGCTGGCCTTCGCCGCGGACGTCGTCGAGGCCGCGCGCGGCGCCGCCCAGGTGCTCGTCGTGACCGACGACGAGCGCGCCGCGGCCCGGCTCAGCGAGCTGGGTGCCGACGTCGCTCCCGACGACCCGGACGCCGGGCTCAACCCGGCGCTGACCCACGGCGCCGAGCTGCTGCGCGCCGCCCGACCCGGACTGGGGGTCGCCACGCTGTCCGCCGACCTGCCGGCGCTGCGGACGGACCACCTGCGCAGGGCGCTGGCCGACGTCGGCGACGGCAGGGGCTTCGTCGCCGACCTCGCCGGCACCGGGACGACGCTGCTCGCCGCCGGACCGGGCAGCGCGCTGGGTCCGGCGTTCGGTCCCGGGTCGCGCGAGGCGCACCTCGCCTCCGGTGCGGTCGAGCTCGTCGCGCCCCGCGGCCTGCGCTGCGACGTCGACACCGCGCCGGACCTGCTGTGCGCGCTGGCGCTGGGCACCGGGCGGCACACCGCCTCGGTGGCGGCGCAGCTGGGGCTGGTGGTCCGCAGTGCCACCGTCCGCAGCTGGGACGAGAGCGGGGGCTCGGCCTTCGCCGACGACGGCAGCGTGCTGCCCCTGGCCGCCGACTCCTTGCAGGGCAGCGGGTTCCGCTTCGTCCGCGTCGGTCAGCGGGTGCGCGTCGCGTCGGCACCCGACGGAGCGACGCGGCTGGCGCTGCCCTGACACGACGAAGGCCCCGGCGCGAGCGCCGGGGCCTTCGTGCGAGGCGTGCTACTTCTTCTTCGCGGGAGCCTTCTTCGCCGCGGCCTTCTTCGCAGGAGCCTTCTTCGCGGGCGCCTTCTTGGCCGGAGCCTTCTTCACTGCGGCCTTCTTGGCAGGAGCCTTCTTCGCAGGTGCCTTCTTGGCCGGAGCCTTCTTCGCTGCAGCCTTCTTGGCGGGCGCCTTCTTCGCAGGTGCCTTCTTGGCGGGCGCGGCCTTCTTGACCGCGGCCTTCTTGGCGGGCGCCTTCTTGGCAGCGGCCTTCTTCGCCGGAGCCTTCTTGGCAGCCGCCTTCTTGGCGGGGGCCGCCTTCTTGGCAGCGGCCTTCTTAGCGGGAGCGGCCTTCTTCGCAGGAGTCACAGCAGCAGCCTTTCCGACGATGGATGTGACCTTCTTGGCTCCGGAGACGACGTCCTTGAAGCCCTGGCCTGGACGGAACTTCGGCACCGAGGTCTTGGCGATCTTGACCGTGGCACCCGTTGCGGGGTTGCGCCCGATGCGCGCCTTGCGGTCGATCTTCTCGAAGACGCCGAAGCCCGAGAGCGCGACCTTCTCGCCTCGAGCCACGGCCGACTGCACCGCCTCGAGCACGGCCTCGACCGCAGCCGCGGCAGCGCGCTTGTCGCCACCGATCCTGTCGCTGATGGCCTCGATCAGCTCGGCCTTGTTCACGTGGTGTACCTCCAGGAACTGACGAGGCGCTGTTGCCCCTTGGTGCGAAAGGTAGGGGCACAGACCGCGTCACGTCGATCACCGGAGCACGTGTCTTGCTCGTGTCTTCCCTTGCCTGTCAGCGCCTCTCGACGCCCCTCAGGGGGCGGGGTGCCGCACGTCGAGCTCTGCGACGAAGGCGTCGAGGCGCTGCGCGGCCCGCCGTACGTCGTGCTTCGCGGCATCGCTGATGGCGAGCAATCGCCTGGTAGTGCTGGCTTTCTCCTCGTCCGCGACGTGGAGCGCGGCGACTCGCGCGTGCGCCTCGCGCAGCTTCTCGGCGAGCTCTCTCAGCAGCTCCTCGTCGTCCACGAGGTCATCGTGCCAGGTCCGTCAGACGTGCTGCGCGGTCGGCTTCCAGCTCGGACGTGTCGCCTCGAAGTCAGTGATGTCACCGTCGTGTCGCAGGGTCAGACCGATGTCGTCGAGCCCCTCCATGAGACGCCAGCGGGTGAAGTCGTCGAGCTCGAAGGACGCGACGACACCCTCCGCGCGCACCTCGCGACGGTCGAGGTCGACGGTCACCTGCGCCGTCGGGTCCTGCTCCACCAGCACCATCAGCTGCTCCACCACTGCCGCCGGCAGCTGCACCGGCAGCAGGCCGCCCTTGAGGCTGTTGCCGCGGAAGATGTCGGCGAACCGCGGGCTGATGACGGCACGGAACCCGTAGTCGGTGAGGGCCCAGACCGCGTGCTCTCGACTGGACCCGGTGCCGAAGTTCTCCCCGGCCAGCAGGACCGAGGCGCCGTCCCGCTCCGGCTGGTTGAGGACGAACGCGGGGTCCTCGCGCCACTCGCTGAACAGCCCGGCGCCGAAGCCGGTGCGCTCGACGCGCTTCAGCCAGTCGCTGGGGATGATCTGGTCGGTGTCGACGTCGCTGCGGCGCAGCGGGACGGCGGTGCCGGTGTGGGTCACGAAGGGGTCCATCACTGCTCCAGGTCGGCAGGGGCCGCGAGACGGCCGACGACGGCGGTCGCGGCGGCGACCTGCGGGGAGACGAGGTGGGTGCGACCGCCGCGGCCCTGACGGCCCTCGAAGTTGCGGTTGCTCGTGGACGCGCTGCGCTCGCCGGGCTTCAGGGTGTCGGGGTTCATGCCCAGGCACATCGAGCAGCCGGCGCTGCGCCACTCGGCGCCCGCCTCGGTGAAGACGCGATCCAGTCCTTCTTGCTCCGCCTGCTGCTTCACGAGCATCGAGCCAGGGACGACGAGCATCCGCACCGAGTCGGCGACCCGACGACCGCGCAGGATCTCGGCTGCCGCCCTCAGGTCCTCCATCCGGCCGTTGGTGCACGAGCCGAGGAAGACGGTGTCGACCGCGATGTCGCGCATCGGCGTACCGGGGGTGAGGGCCATGTACTGCAGGGCCCGCTCGGCGGCGTCGCGCAGGTTCCCCTCGGGCAGGTCGGCAGGCGTCGGGACGGTGCCGGACAGCGGCACCCCCTGGCCGGGGTTGGTGCCCCACGTGACGAACGGCGTGACGGTCGACGCGTCGAGAGTGACCACCCTGTCGAAGACCGCGTCGTCGTCGGTGCGCAGCGCGTCCCAGGCGGCGACGGCCTCGTCCCAGTCGGCCGGCGCGTGCGGCCGGCCCTGCAGGTAGGCGTACGTCGTGGCGTCGGGGGCGATCATCCCGGCGCGGGCACCCCACTCGATGCTCATGTTGCAGACCGTCATCCGGCCCTCCATGGACAGCGCCCGGATGGCCTCGCCGCGGTACTCCACGACGTACCCCTGACCGCCGCCGGTGCCCTCCTGGGCGATGAGCGCGAGGACGAGGTCCTTCGCCGTCGTGCCGGCGGGCGGGGTGCCGACCACCTCGACGGCCATGGTGCGCGGTCGCGGCAGCGGCAGGGTCTGGGTGGCGAGGACGTGCTCCACCTCGCTTGTGCCGATGCCGAACGCGAGGGCGCCGAACGCGCCGTGCGTGCTGGTGTGGCTGTCGCCGCAGACGATCGTCATGCCGGGCTGGGTGATCCCGAGCTGCGGGCCGATGACGTGCACGATGCCCTGGCCGCTGTCCCCCATGGGGTGCAGGCGGATGCCGAACTCGGCGCAGTTCTTGCGCAGCGTCTCGACCTGCACCCGGCTCACCGGGTCCTTGATGGGGCCGGCGAGCAGGTCGGTGGGGACGTTGTGGTCCTCGGTCGCGAGGGTGAGGTCGGGACGGCGCACCGTGCGCCCGGCCAGCCGCAGCCCGTCGAAGGCCTGCGGGCTGGTGACCTCGTGGACGAGGTGCAGGTCGATGTAGAGGAGGTCGGGCTCGCCCTCGGCGCGGCGCACGACGTGCTGCTCCCAGACCTTCTCGGCCAACGTCCGACCCATGACGTCTCCTTGTGCTGGTATTTCACATACTGAGATGGCAGTATCGCTATGTGGAACACAGTAGCGGAGTCGGCGTCCTGGACAAAGCCGTGCTCGTCCTCGACGCGGTGCACGGCGGCGCGCACTCGCTCGCCGCGCTGACGGCGACCACCGGGCTGTCCCGTGCCACGGCGCACCGGCTCGCGGTCGCCCTCGAGGTGCACGGGCTGCTGGCCCGTGACACGGCCGGCCGCTGGAGCGTGGGCCCCCGGGTCTCCGAGCTCGCCGGCGGGGACACCCTGCTGCAGCGGGCGGCGCCCGTGCTGGCGCGGCTGCGCGACCACACCGGCGAGAGCGCCCAGCTGTACCGGCGGGAGGGCGACCTGCGGGTCTGCGTCGCCGCGTCGGAGCGGGTCAGCGGGCTGCGCGACACCGTGCCCGTCGGCGCAGCCCTGCCCATGACGGCGGGCTCAGCGGCCCAGGTGCTGCTCGCCTTCAGCGACGAGCCGGCACCACCCGACGCGGCGTTCTCCGAGCGGGCCCTGGCCGAGGTACGACGACGCGGGTGGGCGCACTCGGTGGCCGAGCGCGAGGCAGGGGTGGCCTCGGTCTCGGCTCCGGTGCGGGGCGCGGACGGGACCGTCGTGGCCGCCATCAGCGTCTCCGGCCCGCTGGAGCGGCTCGGGCGCCAGCCCGGCCGGCTGCACGCGGCTGCCGTCGTCGCCGCGGCGCGCGAGCTGTCCTGAGCGACAGGGACGGAAGGCCTGCCCGCCTAGCCCGGACGGACTAGTGGATAACCGTCACAGAGGGCGGTACCGCTGCTTCGGTGCGCATCGGACATTTCAGGTGTCACGTCGCACCCGTCGGAGGCAGTCATGGCCCGTACCGCGCACCGCATCGCCGAGCACCCCGACCAGGTGCCGATGACGGTCCCCGTGCCGCGGTTCGAGGGCATGGACTGGCCCGGCGACCCCGAGGTCGCGCAGGTGCCGGTCGCCCTGCTGCTCGCGGCCCGCGGGGAGTGCTCGTGCGAGAGCTGCTGCGAGGCGTTCGTGCGCCTCGTGCGGAAGGCGCGGCTGCGCGCCGTCTGAAGAGGGGGCTGTACCGCCGCTCCCCCAGGCGTCGGTACGGAGATGACGAGAGGCCGACCAGCCCTGCAGGTCGGCCTCTCGTCATGCGCAGGGACATCCGGCGCTGTCACACCCGCTCGACATCGTTGACCTGTGACCTGCGAGGAAGAGGGCTGCGCGCGAAGGGCCGTCGCTCGTGGCCTCTGCGGAAAGCACTACAAGCAGTGGCAGCGAGCCGGGAAGCCTGACGGCCGAGAGCTCGCAGCCCGGACCACCCAGGCCTGCGGCGAGTCCGGGTGCGAGAGCCCCGTATACGCACGGGAGCACTGCTCCCGTCACTACCGGCAGCTGCTGCGGACCGGCCAGGTACTCCCGGACCGCGCGCCCCGGACCTGCGCGGTCGAGGGCTGCGACCGCAAGGCCGTGACCCGTGGCTGGTGCCACGGCCACTACGTCCGTTGGAGCCGCACCGG
>DATJGA010000135.1:0-17933 GCA_035495395.1 Mycobacteriales bacterium
GTTCGGCCGCCACGCGTGGGTGAACGGGCGAAATGCCTGCGGTACAAGGGAACACGGGACAGGATCAATCGGGCAGACTGACCGACCATGAGCTTCTACACGGACCTCGGCGAGGGGCGCTTCCTCGCCTCCGCGCACACCGCCGGGCCCTGGGACCCGGGTGCGCAGCACGCCGGTCCGCCCAGCGCGCTGCTGGGCCGCGCGGTCGAGCAGGTCGCTCCCCGCGCGGACGTCATGGTGGCCCGCGTGACCGTCGAGCTGCTCGGGCCGGTGCCCGTCGGCGAGGTCGAGCTGACGGCGCGGCTCGCCCGCCCCGGGCGGTCCGTGGAGCTGGTGGCGGCGAGCCTGAGCGCGGGGGGTCGTGAGGTCGCCCGGGCGTCGGCCTGGCGGGTCCGCCGTACCGAGGGGGTGTCGGTGCGGACGCGGCTCGCGGCACCGCCGGCGCTGCCCGCCGAGGCGGGGTTCGACGCGCCGGAGGGCTGGGGCCGCGGCTACCTGCAGGCGATCGAGTGGCGCTGGGCGCGCGGCTCGTTCGGCGAGCCCGGGCCGGCGACCGCGTGGGGCCGGATGCGGCACCCGCTCGTCGACGAGGAGGAGCCCACCCCGCTGCAGCGCGTCCTGGTCGTCGCCGACAGCGGGAACGGCATCTCGAGCGAGCTCGACCCGCGCGCGTGGTGGTTCATCAACCCGGAGCTGTCCGTGCACCTGCACCGGGAGCCGCGTGGCGAGTGGGTCTGCGTCGACGCGCAGACGCACGTCTCCGAGGGCGGGGTGGGGCTCGCGACGTCGGTGCTCTCCGACACCGAGGGACCGATCGGGGTGGGAGCGCAGTCGCTGCTGGTGGGGCCGCGCTGAGGCAGGGATAGCGGGCCGCCGCGGCGAAGACCTGGGCATGCGCCGACCCCCTCTCGCCGTGCTCGTCGGCGGCCTCGTGCTGGCCGCCTCCGCCGCCGCCCTCGCCGGCCCGCCCGTTCCCGCGACCGATGCGACACCGACGCCGGCTCCCGCCGAGTACCACGCCGGCACGTACCGCACCTACAACGCGGCCGGCCTGCCGTCCGGGACGGCGAGGTGGCACTGGACGACGGCCGGTGGCAACTGCTGCGAGGTCTACGTCACGTCGACCTCGACCGGTCGTCTCCTCGAGTACGGCGGGACCTGGCCCTTCTACTCCGACGACCGGGGTCGCACCTGGACGCGCATCGTGCCCGTCACCCCGCTGCGCAGCGGCGAGGGCGCCCTCGTCGCGGGGCCGCGCGGCGACGTCTTCGGCATCGGCTGGGACCCCTACACCGGGGACCACCTGCAGGGGCTGAGGTACACCCGCTCCACCAAGAAGTGGCAGGTCGCCGAGGCGCCGGTGCACTCGCCGGTCTTCGACCGCGAGTGGGTCACGTACGTGAAGGGGCCGTTCGCCGACGGCCAGGGCGGCACGGTGCCCTTCGTGACGCTGGTGCGCGGCGGGACGGGCTCGAAGGCGCTCGAGCTGCTGTCGACCGACGGGCTGAGCTACACGACCGTCACCGACCCCGGGCAGGACGCGTCGTCGAGCCCGGAGCCGCGGTTCTTCGACATCAAGGTCGTGAAGAACCCCGACGCCGACTGGTGGCAGCCCAACCCCGGCACGTACACGCTGCCCCTCACCGCCGGCGGCGTGCTGCTGCGCGAGAACTCCGGTGACGGGCTCGGCGCCCCGGCCGCCTGGCTGAACCCGACGACCCTGAAGTGGGAGCGGGTCCGGCTGGCCTTCACCCCGACGGGGACGCTCCGCCAGGACTCACGCGGCTGGCTCACGATGGTCACCCGGCACGGCAACGAGCTGACCCTCGGGCTGTCGTCGGACGGCGGGCGGCACTGGCGCGAGGTCGCGCTGCCGATGCCGGCGTCGCACCCGAAGATCGAGGGCTCCGGCGACTTCTTCGACGTCAAGGTGAACGGCCGGCTGGGCCAGGCCGTGGTCGCCACGCGCGCCGACAACAAGGCCCAGCTCGGCCTGGACGTGGTGTGGCGGGTCGCGATCGACAAGCCGCAGCCGTCGCTGCTCAAGACGTACGCCGTCGGCAAGGGCGACCTGTCGACGACCATCGGGGTGCTGGGCTCGCTGTCGAACCGCTTCGACTTCCCCAGCGTGGCCCTGCTCCCGGACGGGCGCATCGCCGTCAGCTTCGACGACACCAGCACGCCGCAGTGGACCTCCGCGGACGGCCTGCCGATGACCGGCTCGGTCACCAACCCCACCGGCCACAGCCCGGCGCTGGCGATCCTCGACTGACGCCGCTACCTGGTCCCGCCGAGCGGGTCCGCGAGCGGTGGGCGCCGGCTGCGCACCGGCCGGACGGCGACGCCGACGAGCAGCGCCAGCCCCGCCGCTCCGGCGTAGACCGCGTGCCGCAGCGCGCGGTCGCCCGGGATCTCGCACGCACGGGTGTCGGCGGCCACCTGGGCGGCGGTGCGGTCTCCACCGTGGATCACCTGCCGGTGGGCCGAGCGCCAGGCGGACCCGCAGATCGCCCCGTCCGCGTTCTTCACGTCCACCACCGGGCGGACGAGCCCGTAGAGCAGGAGCACGACGCCGAGGAGCACCAGCGCCCCCCGGAGGCGTCTCACCAGTGGACGCCCTTGAGGACGTGGGCGAGGGCGAGCTGCTCGCCCGACAGGCGCGGGTCCTCGTCCTGCGCCGCCGCCTCCGGCGAGCCCTTGGCGGCCGCGGAGTCCGGGAACGCCTTGTAGGCCAGGTGCAGCACCTGGTCGACGAGCTTGGGCGCCACCGCGTAGAGCACCTCGGCGGTCGTACCCAGCCTGGTGTTGATGTGCTTCGGGCGGGACCGGACCGCCTCGCACACCATCGCGCCGGCCTCGTCGGGCGAGATGGCCGGGAACGCGTCGTACATCTTGGTGGGGGCGATCATCGGCGTGCGGACGAGCGGCATGTGGATCGTCGTGAAGGTGATGCCGCGGCCCACCGTCTCGGCGGCGGCGATCCGGCTGTACGCGTCGAGCGCGGCCTTCGAGGCGACGTACGCCGAGAACCGCGGCGCACCGGTCTGCACGCCGATGGAGGACACGTTGACGATGTGGCCGCGCCGCTGGTGCGTCATCGACGGGAGCAGCCCGGTGATGAGGCGGACCGCCCCGAAGTAGTTGAGCTGCATGGTGCGCTCGAGGTCGTGGAAGCGGTCGTAGGACAGCTTGATGCTGCGCCGGATCGACCGGCCCGCGTTGTTCACGAGCACGTCGACGCCACCGTGGTCGGCGAGCACGCTCTTGACGAGCTCGTCGATCGAGGCGAGGTCGGACAGGTCGCAGGAGTACACGTGCGCCGTACCTCCCGCGGCGACGATCTCGTCGCGGACCTCCTCGAGCTTGTCCAGGCTGCGCGCGACGAGGATGGGGATGCCGCCTGCCGCGGCGAGCTGCTTGGCGGCGGCCGCCCCGATGCCGGACGAGCCGCCGGTGATGAGGATCCGCTTGCCCTCCACGGCGTGCCGCAGCGACCGGTCCTTGTGCAGGTCGGGGTCGAGGTGCCGGGCCCAGTGGTCCCAGAGCTTGTCCGCGTACGACGTCAGGGGCGGCACCTCGATGCCGCTGCCGGCGAGCGCGCGCTCGGTGTCCCGCGTGTCGAACTGCGGGACGAGCGCCATGTGGCCGATCACCTCGTCGGGGATGCCGAGGTCGGCGAGGAACGACCGGCGGATCTCCTGCAGCTGCGGCAGCTTCATGAGCATGCTCAGCGTGCCCTTGGGCAGCGCGTTGAGCAGCGCGCTGTCGACGCGCAGCGCCAGCCGGGGCGCGTTGGCCGCCGTCGCGAAGGCGTTGAGGGCCTCGCCGACGCGGATGCCGCGCGGGTCGGTGAGGTGGAAGGCCTGGCCGTCGAGACCGGGCTGGTGCGCGATGTGGTCCAGCGCCGCAGCGACGAAGTCGACCGGCACGATGTTGGTCCAGCCCAGCTCCGGGCCGAGCAGCGGGACCCACTCCGGCAGCAGGTGCCGGACCTTCTTGATGGCCGTGAAGAAGTAGTAGGGGCCGTCGATCTTGTCCATCTCGCCGGTGCGGCTGTCACCGACCACGACCGCCGGCCGGTACACGCGGAACGGCACCGTCGACTCTCCCCGGACGATCGCCTCCGCGTCGAACTTGGTGCGGTGGTACGCGCTGGGCAGCTTCTGCCCCTCGGCGAAGTGGTCCTCGCGGAACAGGCCGCGGTGCTCGCCGGCGACGGCGACCGAGGAGACGTGGTGCAAGGTCGCGCCGAGGACGTTCGCGAGCGCCACCGTGTTGCGGGTGCCCTCGACGTTGGCCCGCTCGTTCTCCTCGGCCGAGGCCGTCATGTCGTAGAGCGCCGCGAGGTGGAACACGTGCTGCACGCCGGTGAGCGCTTTCGGGTCCACGCCCAGCAGCGGCGCGGCGAGGTCACCGACGACCGGCACGACCCGCTCGTCCGACCACAGGGCCGCGACCTTGTCGCGTGACTGCTCGCGCACGAGCACGTAGACCGTGCCCTCGCGTGCGAGCAGGCGCTCCATGAGCCGCTTGCCGATGAACCCTGTTGCGCCCGTGACGAAGTAGGTCATGGGGCGCATCCTGCACCCCCGGGTCGGCGGCTGCTACCGACGTAGGTTGGGGCCGCCGAACAGCGCGCCCACGACGCCCTCGCTGTCGTTGTCGGTCTCGACGTGCGTCTTCTCGCAGTTCGTGCCGCACGCGTCGACGTACGCGGCCCACGGGGTGCCGTCCGGCGCGATCTCGACGTCGATGAAGTCGAGCACCCGGCCGCAGCGGCCCGGCCCGCAGTCGCCGCTCTTCAGCGCGTGCTTCGGGTCGTTGACCGAGGCGCTGTAGAAGAGCGGGCTCTTGCCGAGGACGTCGAGGCCCTCGGCGAGGTAGCCGTTCCAGAAGGTGTGCTTCTTGTCGAGGTTCGTGGTGCCGTAGTACGCGATGGCCACCTTGCCGGGCGCCCCGACGGTGAGGGTCGCGAGGTTGGTGGCGACGACGCCCGGGGCAGCGACGTTGAGCGGCTTGCTCCACGTCTTGCCGTGGTTGGTCGACACGGACAGCATCGGCAGCCGGTCGGCGTTGTCCCACAGGTAGTAGAGGTTGTCCTTGGCGTCGATCGCGACGCTCGGGTCACCGCCCTTGATCGTGCTGGGGAGCTTCACCGTCGTCCAGTTGTTGCCCTCGTCCTTGCTGATCGCCAGCTCCGGCGCGTTGCCGCAGCCGGTGTAGGGGATGTAGATGGCGCCCTTGCTGTCGGTGACGCCGTGGCCGTTGAGCCCGGAGCACTCGATCTGGTTCGCGCCGAGGGTGGGCGTGAAGGTGATGCCGCCGTCGAGCGACTTGGTGCAGGTCGTGTAGGCGAGCTTGTTGAAGCAGTAGTAGATGATCTTCGGGTAGCCGACGGTGGGGCTGGTGACGGGCTTGCCCGCGAACACGGTCTGGTGGTCGTTGACCGGCTCGCCGCAGGACAGCGGGTTGGTGATCCAGGTCGCGCCGAAGTCGTCGGTGTACGACAGCTCGTTGCAGGCCGCGTTGAGGTCGATGTCGTAGATGCGCGCCGTCTCGGCGGAGCGGTCGACGTACAGGTAGGGGTCCAGGGACGTCACGTGCGGGCTCACGTCGCCCACGCCGGGGCTGATGTTCTCCCAGGTGCGGCCGCGGTTCTTGGTGATGAAGACGGCGCGCCCGCCCGGCGCGAACGTCTGGAAGAAGGTGGGCTCGCCCACCTCGGCGCAGGAGGTGACGCAGCCGCCGCCGGCGGTGATGGCGACGTAGCCCTCGCGGGTGATCCCGATCGTGGGCTCGCCCGCGGCGTGGTGGATGTCGAACAGCTGCGGGCGCGGCAGGGCGCCGGTGGCGGCGACGCGCTTGCCGTCGGCGCGGTGCGCCTGGGCCGTGCGCGTCGCGGCCTGCGACGGCTGCGAGGCGATGGCGACGACGATCCCGCCGACGAGGGCGAGCAGGGCGAGGGCTGGGCGGCGGGAGCGCATAACGGACCCTTCGCCGCCGGGCGTTGAACTCCTGCCCCCAGGGGTAGGACGAAGCCAGTTCCCCTACCCCTGGAGGTCACCGTGCTCGGCTTCGTCATCAGCATGCTCGTCATCGGCCTCGTCGCGGGCTTCCTCGCCCGCGCGATCGTCCCCGGCCGCGACCCGATGGGCATCGGCGCGACCATCGTGCTCGGGATCGTCGGCAGCTTCATCGGGGGCTTCCTCGGCTACGTGCTCTTCGGCAAGGACGCCGGCGAGGGCGCGCTGCAGCCGTCCGGCGTCATCGGCGCGATCATCGGCGCGGTCATCGCGCTGCTCGTGTGGCGGCGCGTCGACCACGGGCACCACGCCCGCGTCTGACCTAGCGCCAGCTCGTGTCGAGGCAGCCGTCGAACTCGGCCAGCGGGTTCGTGCGGGTCACCCCGGTGAGCGGGTCGGTGCGCACTGCCGGCTGCGCCACCGGGGGGGCCTCGGCGCGCCAGCAGCCGTCCGGCTTCACCTGGAGCTCGAACGCCTGGGTGAACGACGTGCGGGTGTCGACGTACACGACGGTGCAGGTCCAGTCCTCGCCCGGCCCGCTGCTGTCGACGCCCGCCCGGCGGCACGAGGCGCGCGGCAGCAGCGCCGAGGGGTCCACGGCCCGGCCCTGCTGCGACTGCTGCAGGGCGTAGAGCGCCCCGAACGTCGGCGCGAACGAGGCCTCCACCCGCGCCGGCGTCAGGGGGCTCGCGCAGGCGGCGGCGGCCAGCACGACGGCGCCGGCGAGGACCCGCTTCACGACACGTCCCGGCGGAGCAGCACGAGCCGGGCAGGCACGAGGCAGGCGATCGCCCAGCCGAGGCTGACGAGCGCGCCCTGCCACAGCGGTCCGTAGTAGGCGTCCTCGCGCACCAGCCCGCGCCACGCGAGGAACGGCGTCGTGAGCAGCGCGTTGCTGCTCGTCCCCAGCGACCCGAGCAGCGAGAGCAGCTGCATGAGGAGACCGAGCAGCGCCGGCCCCGCGACGCCGACGACCGTGCTGCGGCTCACCACGGACAGCAGCACGGCGAGGGCGCAGAACCCGAGCAGCGGCGGTACGGCGGTCGCCCAGCTCACGAGGACCAGGACCGCCGCGCGTCCTGGGCCGAGGGTGGAGCCGGACAGGCTGACCAGCGGCTCGCGGCCGGCGAGCGCGACCCCGGCGGCCAGGCTGCTCAGCGCGGCGGTCGCGAGCAGCGCCACCGGGACGAGGCAGGCGGCCACCAGCTTGCCGGTGAAGACCTCGCCGCGGGTGCGACCGCGGGTGAGCAGCGCGGGCCAGGTGCCGTGCGCGTCCTCGCCCGCGAACACCTCCCCGGCGACCAGCCCGGCGAGGAGGGGGAAGACCCAGAGGGCGCAGAAGCTCAGCAGCACCAGGGGAAGAGCGAAGCCGGACGTGAGCACGTGCCGGCCGAAGAGGGTGTCCTTGGGCAGACCGCTCTGCACGCTGAGCACGAGGGCCACGGCGGCGGGGGCGAGGAGGCAGACCACGAACGCGGCCCGCACCCGGGACTGGGCGACGAGCTTGCGCAGCTCCCACGGCAGGGTCCTCACGTGGCCAGCTCCAGGAACGCCTGCTCGAGCGGGAGGCCCTCGCGGACCAGCTCGCGCACGGCGACGCCGTGCCGGGCCAGCTCGAGGACGTAGCCGTCGAGCTCGGCGGTGGTGGCGCGCACGAGCAGGCTCCCGCTCTGGTGCGGCTGGACGTCGAGCTCGCCCGCCAACCGCTGCGCCAGCGCGTCGTCGGACGTGCTGAGCAGGCTGGCTCCGGGTCGGCCGCGCAGCTCCGTCGTCGTGCCGCCCCAGACGACCCGCCCTGCGACGAGCACGGTGACGTCGTCGGCGAGCGCGTCGACCTCGTGCAGGTCGTGGCTGCACAGCAGCACGGTGAGCCCGTCGTGGGCGAGCTCGTGCACCAGGCTGCGCAGCGCCAGCGCGCCGACGGGGTCCAGCCCGTTCGCGGGCTCGTCGAGGACGAGCACGTCGGGCCGGCGGATCAGCCCGGCCGCGATGCCCAGTCGCTGCCGCATCCCGAGGGACCAGCCGCGGACCCGGGTGTCGGCGCGGTCGGCAAGGCCGACGCGCTGGAGCACCTCCTCGACGTCGCCCGGCTCGTCGTCCAGGGCGGCCAGGTGCGCGAGGTTCTGCCGACCGGTGAGGTACGGGTAGGCGCCGGGGGTCTCCACGAACCCGCCCACCGTGCCCGCCACCTCGACGCTGCCGGCGTCCGGCCGGACCAGGCCGAGCAGCACCCGCAGCAGCGTGGTCTTCCCGGCGCCGTTCGGCCCGAGCAGCCCGTGCACGGTGCCCCGGCGGACGGTGAGGTCGACCCCGTCGAGGGCCACCTGCTCGCCGTACTGCTTGCGCAGCCCGCGTGCCGTCACCGCCTCCACGGAGGCGAGGCTAGCCACCGAGGGAGAGGGCCGCTGCCCAGCCGAGCAGGTCCGCCTCCGGCAGGTCGGCGGTGACGGTCACCACGAACGACCCCTGCCCGAAGGTCAGCCGCAGCCCCACCGACGTCGCGGCCAGCCGGGCGGTGCGGGCGGCGTCGAGCCGCACCACCACGCCGGTGCTCGGCGGGGTGAGGCGACGACCCAGGCCGCGCTCGAGGCGCAGCACGGCCAGTCGGCGTCCGTCGGTCCAGGTGAGGACGCCCCCCTCCACGCCGGGGGTGCCGTCCTGGTCGAGCTGCAGGACCGCCGCGTCCAGGTCGGCCGTGAGCCCTTGCGGCGCAACGGGTTCCGGCACCGCCAGCGCCCGCAGCAGCACGTCGCGGTCGACGACCTTGACCTGCTCGCCGGCCGCGGTGGTCGGGGCGGGTGCCGGGGTGCGCCCGCCGAGCAGCCCCGACCCGGCCAGGCTCGGTCCGCGGCCGACGCTGATCGCCGTACGGGTGCGGACGAGGGTGCCGTGCAGGGTCCAGGCGTCGCGCAGGAGCAGGCCGTCGGCGTCGACGCAGGACGTGGTGCGGTCCGCCGCGGACGCAGCGGCGAAGGGGCCGCTGTCGAGCGGGTCCCGGCTCAGCCACTCGGTGCAGCTGCGGCCGGCGACGGTGGCGGTGCCGACCGAGCGGACCAGCCCGTGCCGCACGGCTGCGGGCAGCGCCACGGCGAGGCCGCTGGCGGTGGGGGCGAAGCCGGGCGCCACCGCCGCGACGGTGCGCGCGCCGCCGTCCGGGTCGAGCAGGTACTGGTGGCCCTCGTCCGCGGCGCTGCCGCCGAGGTCGGTCGTGCCCGGCGGCGGACCGGCGAGGGTGCGGGTCCGGCCCCGGTACGGCGGGGCGTCGTCCACGACGACCGTCGTGACCCGGACCGGCTGCTGGGCGCTGTCCTCGACCCGGTACACGACGCGGACGGACGCCGGGCCCGTCGGGGGCGCGTCCTCGGACGAGCACGCCGCGAGGGCGGTCCCGGCCGCGAGGAGCAGCAGGACCGCCCTCGCGGTACGGGTCCTAGTCGACCTTGTAGCCCTTCCAGTACGGCCGCGGGTCGATGCTGCCGGACTTCTTGGGCCCGATGACCACCCAGTACTTCGGGTAGTCCGGGAACAGGTACGTCGAGCCGTTCCACTTGATGATCGTCAGGTGGTGGAAGGCCTTCGTCTCGAAGGGGCCGCCGGGACCGGGGAAGGAGAACAGCATCGGCACGTGCGCGTCGTAGTAGAAGTGCCCGCGCACCGAGTCCGCGCCGACCATCAGCGAGTTGCCGGTGAGGACCCCCGTGGTGCGGACCGCCTGGCGCATGAGGTGCGCGGTGGTGAGGATCTGCGCGCACGCGATCTGCGTCGCGGCGGACCCGTCCTGGCCGTCGCCGCTGTAGTACTTGTCGTAGATCCGCTTGCAGTTGCCCTCGGCCGGGTGGCCCACGCCGTTGGGCACGCGCGCCGACAGGCCGATGGAGTTCTTCCACTGGTCCTGGTCCATGAGCGAACCGCCGAGGTCGCTGTCGGCCAGCGCCGTGTACGACGTGAACGTCCAGAGCGGGTGCCACTGCGCCTGCGTCATCGCCTGGGTGAAGAAGATCCACGCGATGGGGTTGGTCGAGGCGACGTAGACCTGGTCGCACCCGTCCGTCTTCACCCGGGTGGCCAGCGCGGTCGACTGCTGCTGCGCGGTCGCGATGTTGTTCTCGTAGGTGATCTCGTCGGTGAACTTCAGCCCGGCGGCCGACATCTCGGCGTCCATCACCTTGGCGTAGGTGTTCCAGTCGCCGCTCGAGTCGCTCGTCGGGTGCACGAAGCACGCCTTGTGGTGCGCGGTGTCGATGACCTGCTTGCCCAGGCTGGTCCACGCGCGGAACGTGTGCTGCAGCGACTCGAAGAGCATCAGCCCGTTGGCGCCGATCTTCTTCAGCGAGGCCGGGTCGTCACGGCCGCCGAAGACCGGCAGGTGCTTGGCGATGATGTAGTCGGACTCCTCGTGCAGGCCGGGGATCGCCAGGAAGTCCTTGTTGTCGTCGGCCATCGCCTTCGCGGCCGCCTGGGCCTTGGAGGCGCAGGAGCCGCCGCCGCCGTCGTCCTCGACGTCGAGCACGAGCTTGCGGCCCTCGATGCCGCCGGTCTCGTTGATGTACCGCACGTAGCCGGGGTACGCCTTCGACGGGTCGCCGGTGACGGCCGAGCCGAACAGCGCCGACACCTGGCCGTCCGGGCCGCAGCCGGAGACGTTGTAGCTCACGCCGACCTTCACGGTCTTCGCGGTGACGCCCTGCGTCCTGAGCCCGAAGTCGGGCACCTTCACGCTGCCGGGCGGGGGCAGGTGGCTCCCTGTGCTGCCGCCGGGGACGGTGACGCCCGTCGTCCCGGTGCCCGTCGTACCGCCGGGGCCGGCGCTCGCGCCGGGGACGGCCGAGGCGCCCGGGAGGGGGCTGCTGCCGGGCAGCGGGCTGCCTCCGGGGCCGGTGGACGGCGTCGTCGTGGGCTCGTCGGAGGTCAGCGCGGTGGTGCTCTTGTCGCGCGTCTCGAAGCGCACCTGCCCGACCGAGGCGATCGCGGTGACGAGCACCCCGATCGAGGCGACGGCGAGCACGCGCTGCACCCGCTGCGGTGGGAGCGTGTCGAGCCAGGTCTTCATGTGCGGACCTCTCTGGGTGTGCTCATCGTGCTCCGGCTCCTTCGAGGAACACCGAGCGCAGCAGGTCGCCGCGCTCGAGCAGCTCGCTCGTCGGGCCGGAGAAGCGCACTTCGCCCTTCTCCATGAAGTACGCCCTGTCTGCGAGGGTAAGGGCAACGTTGACCGATTGCTCGACGAGCACGATCGCGGTGCCCTCGGCGTTGATCCGGCGCAGCGCCACGAGCAGCTCCTGCACCACGGTCGGGGCCAGCCCGAGGGACAGCTCGTCGATGAGCATCACCTTGGGGCGGAGCAGGAACGACTGCCCCAGCGTGAGCATCTGCCGCTCGCCGCCGGACAGCACGCCTGCCGGCTGCTTGAGCCGCTCGCGCAGCCGGGGGAACAGCTCGAGGACCTCCTCGGTGCGCTCGGCCAGCAGCTTCTTGTCGCGGCGCAGCAGGAAGCCGCCCATCGCGAGGTTCTCCTCGACGGTGAGCCGGGGGAACACGCCGCGGCCGCCGGGCACCTGCACGATGCCGCGAGCCACCGTGCGCTCCGGGGCCTCGCCGGTGATGGCCTCGCCCTGGAACCAGACGTTGCCGCCGTCGGGCTCGACGACGCCCGAGATGGCGTTGAGGATCGTGGACTTGCCGGCGCCGTTGGTGCCGAGCAGCGCGACGATCTCGCCCTCGTGCACCTCGAGGTCGACGCCGAAGAGCACCTGCACGCCGGAGTAGGAGACGGTGACGTCCTGGGTCTGGAGCAGCACCGGGGTGCCGCCCTCGACCCCGCCGGCGGCGCGGCTGCGGCGCTCGGGGTCGAGCCGGGCCACGTCGGCGTCGATGTAGCGCGAGGCCGTGAAGAAGGAGCGGATGCCGCAGAGGAACAGCGTGCCGAGGTAGAACAGCGCCATCCGCGGGTGCTTGTCGCCGATGGCCACCCCGATGAGGGCGAGCGGCGCGCCCGACAGCGCGACGATGCCCTGCAGGGCGAACGCCGTGCTGCGCATCTCCGGCGAGGCGATGATCGCGGTGACGGCGAGCAGTGCCGGGCTGAGGATCGCGAACAGGCAGACGATCGCCCAGATCAGCGGGACGACGATCAGCAGCGACGGGGCCACCGACACCAGGAGCAGGCAGCCACCGGTGACCACGCCCATCCAGCTCAGCAGCCGCAGGCCGCGGGACGGCGTGACGTTGAGGCTGCGCTGGACGAGCGCGGTGCCCGACAGCGCCGCGAACAGGGTGAGCGCGGTGCCGACCCCGATGATCGCGCCTCGCCCGCTGGGGCTCACCCCGAAGTCGTCGCGCAGGAAGAACGGGACGATGAGCCGGATCGGCAGCAGCGCCGCGGCCGCGAAGGCGGTGCCGATCCACTGGTAGCGCAGGGAGCGCAGCCGCCACAGCTCGCGCACGGTGTCGCGGAACGGCGGGGCCTGCGGCGTCTCGCCCGGCTCGAACCGGCCGCGCTCGGGCTCGGGCAGCCGGCTCGCGTAGAGGATGACGAAGAACGTCGGCAGCGCGAGCACCACGAACGGCACCCGCCACCCGAAGGCGTCGCCGAGGGCGCCCGCGAAGATCGCGCCGAGCGCCCCGCCGACGGTCTGCCCGACGCTGTAGACCCCGAAGGCCTTCATCCGGGTGGCCGGGGAGTAGGAGTCGGCCATGAGCGAGCCGTGCACCGGGGTGTTCACGATCTCGCCGGAGGTCGCGATGACGCGCAGCACGATGAGCACCGCGAGCACGGGCGCGAAGCCGGTGAGCACCGACGCGACCGACCACACGATCGCGCCGCCGATGGCGAGCGGGACGCGCTTCCAGCGGTCGGCGAGATAGCTCAGCGGCAGCCCCACCAGGGGGGCGACGAGGATCGTGAGGATGCCGATGGTCCCCAGCACGCCCTCACCGACGTGGAACGAGTCGGCGATCTCCGGGCCGAGCACCTCGAAGGTCTTGGTGTCGACCTGGTCGGCCCAGGTGAGCCCGAACAGCACGGCGAGCGGGAACAGCGGCTCCGCGCCGAAGTAGGTCGCGAGCCGGGCCCGCCACGCCAGCCGCGCCCTCACGCCGACACCTCCTGGGGGGTGACCGCGGCCAGCGTGCGGGCCGCCTCGGTGAGGCCGTCCTCGGTGCTGCGGACCGCGATCGCCTCGCGCGGGTCGACCCCCGTCAGCGCCCTGGCGAGCAGGTCGCGCGCGGCGATGATCGGCCGGATGAGCCCACCGGGCATGTAGAGCAGCAGCACGAGCAGGCCGACGCCGGTGGACAGCAGGCTGATGACGTCCGCGTGCGCGGGGAACCACTGGGCCGCGAAGTACTGCACCGCGAAGATGTAGAGGCCGCCCACCACCGCGCCGCTGAGCGAGCCGAGCCCGCCGATGACGGCGGCGGCGAGCAGGGCGAGCGAGTTCGCGGTCGGGAAGTGCGTCGGGTCGCCCGAGCCGATGGCGTCGATGAACAGGAACCCGGTGCCGCCCGCCATCGCGCCGGTGAGGGCGAAGGCGGTCAGCTTGGTGCGCACGACGGAGATGCCCATCGACGACGCCGCGACCGGGTTCTCCTTCACGGCCCGGATGGACCGGCCCAGCTGCGAGCGCTCCACGAGCCGCGCGGTCGCCACCACGCCGAGGAGCAGGCCCAGCGACAGCGCGTACTGCCAGCGCGTCGTCAGGTACGCCGGGAGCTGGATGCTCAGGTCCGGGCGGGCCCACGTCTGGTTGTAGAGCCAGGAGCTGCAGGTGACCGCGAAGGCGAGCGTGACCACCGCGAGGTTCACGCCCTGGAGCCGGAGCGCGGGCAGGCCGATGAGCGCCGCGAGCACGCCGCCGAGGGGGAAGCTCAGCGCGAAGGCGACCCAGAACGGCACGCCGTGCTCGCTGAACAGCTGCATCGCCAGCAGGCCGCCGAGGCCGGCGATGGCCCACTGGCCGAGCGAGAGCTGGCCGGCCCAGCCGGTGAGCACCGTGACCGACACCGTGGCCGCGCACATCAGCAGCGTCGAGGCGACGAAGTAGGTGTTGTGCGAGGAGACGACGAACGGCAGCAGCGCCAGGGCGCCGGCTCCGACGACGCGCGCGAGGAAGACGCTGTTGGACCAGCGCGGGTGCTGCAGCACCCGCAGCGGCAGCGGACGGATCGGCTCGCCGGTGTCGGGCGCCGACTCCGCGGCGCTGGTGGCCCGCCGCAGCACGTCCTTGCGGGTGAGCAGGGTGAGCACGACGGCGACGAACAGCACGAGGTCGGTCAGCCCGCCCTGGCCCGTCCACACGAAGATGAGCTGGTCGGTGACCCCGAGGGCGATGCCGACGCCGAACGCGACGCCGACGCTGGACAGCCCCGCGATCGTGGCGGCCGCGAGGCCGCGGAACAGCAGGGACAGGCCGACCGCGGAGTCCGAGGAGTACCCGATGACCGGCGCCAGCAGGATGGCCGCCGCTCCGGAGAACAGCGCCGCCAGCACCCACGCCATCGTCGAGACCCGGCGTACCGGGATGCCCAGCAGCCGGGCGCGCTGGGCGTTCTCGGCCGAGGCCCGCAGCGCCACGCCGTACCGGGACCAGCGCAGGAACGCGAACAGCGCCAGGGCGAGCAGCGGCCCCACCGTGAGGACCAGGACCTCGGCCGAGTGGAAGACGACGCGGCCGAACGTGATGGGCGTGATGTGGAACGGCACCGGGAAGGTGGCGGCCCCGCCGAAGACGACGTCGTGCCCGGACTGGTTGCGCGGCTTGGGGATGCCGGCGCGCAGCGCGGTGATGACCTGCGCGACGCCGATCGTCGCGATGAGGACGATGAGCCGCGGGCTGGCGAACAGCCGCCGGATGACGGTGAGCTCGACGAGGGCCCCGAGGGCGGCGGTCGCGGCGAGCGCGCAGGCGAGCGCGGCGGCGTACGGGAAGTGCGCGCGGTTGGACAGCGCGAACATCACCGCGACGGCGAACGCCCCCAGCTCGCCCTGGGCGAAGTTGATGGTGCGGTTCGACATGTAGACGAGGACGATGCCGGCGGCGAGCAGCCCGTTGGCGACGCCGAAGACCATGCCCTGCAGGACGATGTCCACTAGGTCCCCACGTGCACTGCGCCGGAGCGGTTGATCGCGGCCAGGTCCTCACCCAGGTACGACGAGACGACGCGGGGGTCGCGCACGACGTCGGAGGGCCGGCCCTCGGCGATGACGACCCCGGTCTCGAGGGCGTACAGGCGGTCGCTGATGCCGAGCAGCAGCGGCATGTCGTGCTCGATGACGAGGACGCTGGCGCCCGTCTCGTCGCGGATCCGGCCGAGCAGCGGGCCGAGCGCCTCGGCCTCGCGCTGGGCGATCCCGGAGGACGGCTCGTCGAAGAGGATGACCGACGGGCGCTGCACGAGCAGGCAGCCGAGGTCGACGATCCGCCGGGTGCCGGTGGACAGCTCGCGGACGAACTTCGCGGCGTAGGCCTGCAGGCCCATGGTCTCGACCATCTGGTCCGCGCGCTCGCGGGCGGCCTGCTCCGCGCGCCGGCCGGCCGGTGAGCCGGGCACCTTCGCCCAGCGGCTGGTCCGCTGCATGACCAGCTCGGACGCGGTGCGCAGGGTCTCGTGGACGGTGAGGGAGGGGTAGAGGCGGGCGTCCTGGTAGCTGCGGCCCAGACCGCGCGCGGCGCGCCGGTGGGCGGGCAGCCCCGTCAGCTCGTCGTCGCCGAGCCACACTCGTCCGGTGCAGGGGAGGTGGCCGCTGATGCAGTCGAAGAGCGTCGTCTTGCCGGCGCCGTTCGGGCCGATGACGCCGACGATCTCCCCGGGGTGCACCTCGAGCGAGACGCGCGTGAGCGCGCGGACACCGCCGAAGGCGATGCTGACCTCGTCGACGCGCAGGGCGGCGGCGCTTCCCATGGACGACCTCTCCGTGACTAATATGTATTCGACCACTCCAAATAAGGCCTCGTCAAGGGAGGGCAGCCCGTGAGCCCGTCATGGGTCGCGCTCATCGAGGGCTTCTACGGCCCGCCGTACACGCACGAGCAGCGGCTGGAGCTGCTGCGCTGGCTCCCGTCGGCGGGGCTGACCGACTACGCGTACGGGCCCAAGGACGACGCCTTCCACCGCGCCTCGTGGCGCGAGCCCTACCCCGCGCACCAGCTGGACCAGCTCGCCGAGACGCTGGAGGTGGCGCAGGCCGCGGGCATCGTCCTCACCCTCTCAGTGTCTCCCGGCCTGGACTGGCGCGGCGAGGAGGACAACGAGCCGCTCGTCGCGAAGGTGCGGCAGCTGCACGGGCTCGGGGTCCGCTCGCTCGGCGTCTACTGGGACGACGTGCCCCCCGGTGGGGAGGACCTCGGCCGCTCGCACGCGCGCGGCGTGGCGGCGGCGATGTCGGGTCTGCCCGACGACGTCCGGTGGATGACGTGCGGCACCGACTACGCGACGAGCTACGTCACGCCGTACCTGCGCGGCTTCGCCGCGGAGCTGCCGGCGGGCGTGCCGATCGCCTGGACAGGTCCGGACGTGACCAGCCCGGCCGTCACCGCGGCGATGGCGACCGAGCTCGCCGACGGGCTGGGCCACCCGCTGCTGCTGTGCGACAACTGGCCGGTCAACGACCTGGGCATGTCGTCGGTGCTGCACCTCGGCCCGGCGCCGTACCGCGAGCCCGCGCTGCGCGACGCGGTGGCCGGCATCGGGTTCAACGCGATGCGGCTGCCCCTGGCGTCCCGGCTCCCGGTGTCGCTGGGCGTGCGGCACTGGCTGCACCCCGAGGAGGACCGCGAGGCCGCGTGGCGGTCGGCCGTCGAGGCGGTGCCCGGGCTGATGCCGCTCGCCCGCGCCTGCCGCTCCTGGGTCGACGCGCCCGGCCCGGACCCCGAGCTGGTCGGCTGGTTGGAGAGCGGTGACCCGCGGCTGCTCGCCTACCTCGAGGGCGGCTGCCGCGAGGGCCTGGACCCCGCGCTGGCCGCGGAGCTCGCGCCGTGGCTGGAGTCGTGGGAGGCCGAGGCGCGCGTCCTGAGCTGGGTGCTGCGCGTCGCCGCCGGCGAGGACCCGCCGCCCGGGGTCGACCTCGGCGTCGACTGGCTGGCGCTGCACCGGCGCGAGGCGCAGGTGCTCGGCACCCGGCTCGCCCTCTACGGCCTGAGCTACCGGCTCGCCGACCGCCTGCTCCCGCACCCCGCCTCGGTGGTGCGCGGCGAGAACCTCACCGACCTCGCCGTCCGGCGGGTGCTCGAGACCCTGCACGCCCAGGCCTGAGGAGCCCCTCGTGCGTCCGCTCCGCCCCGCGCTCGCCACCGCCCTGCTCGCCCTGCTGGCCGTCGCCGCCCCGGCCGTGCGGGCGGTGCCGCCCTGTGCCGGACCGCTCGCCTGCGGCGCGGACGTCGACGAGGCGCTGCACCTCGAGGACCGGATGGCGAACCACCTGCACTACGGCCTCGCCCTGCCGGTGGAGTACCGCACCGCCGCCAAGCTCGACGGCGACGTGGCGAGCCTCGAACCGGCCTGGGGCGACGCGGGCATCTGGAGCGGCTCCTACCTCGCCGCCGAGTCCTACCGGTACGCCGTGGCGCGCGACCACCGTCACGGCGCGCACGCGGACTTCTGGAAGGACCAGCAGGCGCAGGCGAAGGCGCGCATCGACGACCTGCTGGCGCAGGTGGACCTGCGCACCTACGTCGCCCGCGACTGGCACCCGCCGGTGCAGCCGACCGTCGGGGGCGGCACCCCGCCGGCCCTCGGCGTCGGCGGCGTCTTCCCCGGCGAGGCCGGGATGATGATGTTCTCCTGCGCCCCGGTGGACGCCCCGCCCGGCTTCGCGATGGCCCGCAACAGCGACGTCCGCGGCCCGTTCCACTGGCCCGGCAACGGCCGGCCCGCGCGGCTCACCCAGCCGGCCGGTGACTACGTGTGCGAGGC
>DATJGA010000136.1:0-8405 GCA_035495395.1 Mycobacteriales bacterium
GCCATCGCGACGTCGCGCTGGTGCTGGCTGCAGTTGCCGCTGACACGACGGGCGCGGATCTTGCCGCGGTCCGAGATGAACTTGCGGAGCAGACCGGCGTCCTTGTAGTCGATGTAGGTCACCTTGTCCTTGCAGAACTGGCAGACCTTCTTCTTGGGCTTGCGGGGCGGCGGCTTGGCCATCGCGGTGGTTCTCCTTGCTGACGGAAGTGTGAGGGTGGGTTAGAAGGGGGGCTCGTCCGAGGTGCTCCAGCCACCGCCGCCGCCGGCCGCCGGGGCCGAGGCGGCCCAGGGGTCGTCAGCGGGGGCGCTCGAGCCGCCACCGGAGGAGGCGCCACCGAAGCCGCCGCCGTTGCCGCTGCCGCCGCGCTGGGTCCGGTTGACCTTCGCGGTGGCGAACGTGAGGGACGGGCCGACCTCGTCGACCTGCAGCTCCACGACGGTGCGCTTCTCGCCTTCCTTCGTGTCGTAGGACCGCTGGACGAGCCGGCCCTGCACGATGACGCGCATCCCCTTCTGGAGGGACTCGGCGACGTTCTCCGCCGCCTGCCGCCAGACGCTGCAGGACAGGAAGAGGCCCTCCCCGTCCTTCCACTGGTTGGTCTGCTTGTCGAAGGTGCGCGGGGTGCTCGCGATGCGGAAGTTCGCGACGGCCGCCCCGCTCGGGGTGAAGCGCAGCTCCGGGTCGGAAACGAGGTTCCCTACCACGGTGATGATCGTGTCGCCTGCCACGGTGGTTCCCTTCGAGGTCTAGCGGAGCTCGGGGCGGAGGACCTTGGTCCGGAGGACGGCCTCGTTGAGGTTGAGCTGGCGGTCCAGCTCCTTCATGACGGCCGGCTCGGCCTGCAGGTCGACGACGGCGTAGATGCCCTCGGCCTTCTTGTCGATCTCGAAGGAGAGCCGGCGACGGCCCCAGACGTCGACCTTCTCCACGGTCCCGCCGCCGTTGCGGACGACGTTGAGGAACGTGTCGAGGCTGGGAGCGATGGTCCGCTCCTCGAGGTCGGGGTCGAGGATGACCATGAGCTCGTAGTGACGCAAGAAGACCCACCTCCTCCTGTGGACTCAGCGGCCACCGTCTCTCGGTGGCAGGAGGGTGTTCGCGTCAGCAAACGTGACAACGCTACCAGCGGTCAGCGCCGGCCCTCGGGCAGCGCGAGCAGCACCCGCACGAGCAGCGACAGCACCCCGCCGACGCCGACGCCGGCGAGCAGGGCCGGCAGGCCGTACCGGTGGGGCGAGCTCTGCACGAGCGCCTGCGGGTCGCCGTACCGGAGGTCGGGCGCGGGGGTGGGGCTGCCGGGCGTCGCCGACGGGACGGGCTGGGGCGTGGGCGTCTGCGACGGCGGGAGCGTCGGCGGCGGGGTGACGACCGACGACGAGGGGGTGGCGCTCGGGGTCACCGAGGGCGGCGGCGGGGTCGTCGGGTGGGAGGAGGGGGTGCGACTCGGGGTCGGTGTCGGCTTCGGCGCCGGCTTCGGCACGACGAGCGAGCCGGTGAAGGTGGTGGGCAGCAGCACGATGCCGCGCACGTCGGAGTACCGGTACGACCCGGGCGCGGTGAGCGCCGGGGTGGCCGAGGAGGTCTGGCTCGGCGGGATCGGCCCGGAGTCGTACTGCCAGCCGCCCTGGCTGGTGACCTGGTGCGGGACCGTGTCGTCGTTGACGAACACGACCCGGTCGCCGGGCTTCACGGTCAGGGACTTGGGGACCGGGCCGTCGTTGGTCAGGTGCACCGTGCGAGTCGCTGCGCTCGCCTGCGGCACGGCCGCGGTGAGCGCCAGCAGCAGCCCTGCCAGCAGCACCCGGCTCCGTGTCACCGCGTCATCGTAGGTTGGCGGGCATGCAGGAGATCGGAGCGCACGTCGACCAGTCCGACCCGGTCACCGAGGGCGCCGACCGCAAGGCCGACGTGGTCCAGTTCTTCCTCGGCGACCCGCAGTCGTGGAAGGCACCGGTGCTGCCGCCGGTCGACGTCAGCGGGCTGTCCTTCTTCGTGCACGCGCCGTACGTCATCAACGTCGCGTCGTCGAACAACAAGATCCGCATCCCCAGCCGCAAGATCCTCGACAACCACGTGGCGGCGGCGACGTCCGTCGGCGCGCGCGGGCTCGTCGTGCACGGCGGGCACGTGACCAAGGGCGAGGACCCTGCCGACGGGGTCGCGAACTGGGTGAAGACGCTGGAGCGCGCGACGCTGACGCTCCCTCTGCTCATCGAGAACACCGCCGGCGGCGACTTCGCGATGGCGCGCCACCTCGACGCGATCGCCCGGCTGTGGGACGCGATCGGGCACTTCGACGGCGTCGGGTTCTGCCTGGACACCTGCCACTTCCACGCGGGTGGGGAGGACCTGGTGACGGTGGTCGAGCGGGTGCGCGCGATCACCGGGCGCATCGACCTCGTCCACTGCAACGACAGCCGCGACGCCTGGAACAGCGGCGCCGACCGGCACGCGAGCCTCGGCACCGGCCAGATCGACCTCGACGTCCTGCTCGGTGTGGTCCGCGCGGCCGGGTGCCCGGTCGTCGTGGAGACCCCGCGCGACGGTCAGGCCGACGACATCGCCCTGCTCCGCGAGCGCCTCTAGCCCACCCAGCGGCCGGCGGTGAAGGTGAGCACGCCGGCCGCCATGAGCGGCGTCGCGGTCGCGAGGTAGGCCGTCCGCACCCACGGGCGCCGCTGCAGCGCCGCGCCCACCAGCACCCAGAGCGGGAACCACAGCAGCGTGGCGCGGGCCACGGACAGGTAGAAGCTCGACGTCGCCAGGGCCGCGACCGACAGCCCGACGTAGGTCGCCTCGCCCCACTCGCGACGACGCAGCAGCAGCGCGGTGACCGCGACGCCGACGAGCACGGCGAGGATCTCGGCGCGGAAGGACCACGTGTACTCCGGCGCGTACCGGCCGTGGAAGGCGGCGTGCCAGGTCGTGCGGAACGACGTCCACGGCCAGGCCGCCGAGCGCGCCCAGCCGTGCTGCTGGGCGTGCAGCCAGCGCAGCCAGTCGCCGCTCAGGTGGTGCAGGTACGCCGCGTACCCCAGCACCGCGAGGAAGGGCGCCGCGAGCCACGCGACCACCCCGCGGTCGCGGGAGCTGACGGCCCACTGGACGACGAGGGCGACGGCGAGGAACAGCCCGTTGACGCGGACCGTGCTGGCGCCGGCGACGAGCAGCGCGGCCGCGGCCCAGTGCCCGCGGCGCGCCGCCCACCAGCCCGGCAGCGCCAGCGCGAGGAACAGCGCCTCGCTGTACCCGGCGGCCAGGAAGACCGCGTACGGCGAGAGCACCAGGCCGACGACCGCCCACCCGCCGTCGACGCCCTCGTCCTCGGCGAGCCGGGCCAGGTAGACGCACGCGACCGCACCCGCGAGCAGCGACACGACCAGGCCGGCGGCGGTCCACGACGGCACGAGCACGTGCACCAGGCGCAGCACCACCGGGAACCCGGGGAAGAAGGCCGCGACGTCCTGGTCGGCGTAGTGGGCGGGGTACCCGTCGTACCCGAACTGGGCGACCTCCCGCAGGATCGTGACGTCCCAGCTGTCCCACCCGGCGAGGAAGCCGTGCAGGCCGTGCGCCGCGGCGACGACGAGCAGCGCGACCCCGACCCGGGACGCCAGCCAGACGCGGAGCGGGCTCACGCGAGGGCGCGGTCGGGGGCCCCGTCGAGGACGCCGCCGGCCGGGTCGTCGACGCCGTCGCGCCGGACGACGTCGCGCTCAGGGCGCAGCACGTCGCGCACGACCTGTCCCATGATCCAGACGAGCACGGCGTCACGGAGCAGCACCGCGGCGAAGAACCAGGCGATGTCGATCCCCTGCCCCGGCTTGTCGTTGGCGACGAAGAAGTAGAAGCGGCTGAGCAGCAGCAGCGCCTCGGCTGCCTGCCAGGCGAGGAACGGCCGCCAGCGGGGCCGGGCCAGCACGGCGAGCGGCACCAGCCACAGGACGTACTGCGGGCTGTCGACCTTGTTCACCAGCAGGAACCCGGCCGTCATGAGGAACAGCAGCTGCGGCAGCCGGGGGCGTCGCGGCGCGCGCGCGACGAGCGCCACCAGCGCACCGGCAAGCAGCACCTCGAGGACCCCGACGAGCAGGTTCAGCTTCTTCGGCGTCGGCGTGCGGTCGGTGACGAGGTCGGCGATCCCGTTGCGGACCCCCTTGAGCGCGCCCTTGTCGGTGCGCAGGTGCTGCAGCTGCAGGTAGAGGGAGTCCCAGTCCGCCGGCCGCGTCGTGTTGAGCTCGAAGAAGCGGTAGACCGCGTTCGTGGCCCGGGCACCGCCGACGGTCGCGTGCGGCGACAGCGCGGACAGCCCCTCGTCGCCGAACCTGTCCAGCGGCGAGGCCAGCACCTTCGTCTGGGTCCCCTGCACGTCCGCGTACGACGGGCTCGTCAGGTAGACCGGCAGCGTCACGCCGACGGCCGCCACGACCGTGGCGAGCGTGACCGCGACGGCCTGCCGCCACTTGGCCGCCCGCGCGCACAGCAGCACCAGCGGCAGCAGGAACAGCACCGGGTAGAGCTTGGTGGCCGTCGCGAGCCCCAGCAGCAGGCCGGCCAGCACCGGCCGCTTCGACGCCCACGCGCACAGCGCCATGCCGGCGAGCGCGACGGCGAGCAGGTCCCAGTTCGTCGTGCCGTGCAGCACGAGCGACGGCGCGAGCGCGAACATCGCGGCGTCCCACGGCCGCCGCCCCGCGAGCCGGGCCGTCGTGACGGCGACGACGACCGCGCACGCGGTAAGCAGCGCCCAGGTGAGGTCGAAGAACCGCTCACCGCGGTGCACCGAGTCGACGTAGGCGGCGTTGGTGCCGTGCGAGGTCCCGGTGAGGGCGTCGGCGAGCCGGGCGGTCACGTGCATGACGCCGCCGATGACGACGGGGTACTCCACCGGGTGCTCGTAGTACGGCGTCTTCCCCGCGCTCAGGCCCTCGGCCGAGTACAGCGCGACGACGTCGGTGTAGCAGACCCGCGTGTACTGGTGCTCGTGCACCCACGTGCTGCCGTCGCGGCACGGGGCCTTCTGCAGCCAGCCGAGCAGGCAGGTGAAGAGGGTCAGCGCGACGAGCACCCGCACCGGCGTCCAGAAGCGGCGCTCGCCCAGCCGGGCGTGCCGTCCCGGCGGCCCCCCGATCGCCTCGACCGCCCCCGCGACGACCGGGTCGTCGGAGGAGGGGAGGACGAGCGGTGCGGTCACGGGGTCAGAGCCTGCCAGAACCGCTGCGGCCCGGTGGGCTGCGCCGCGTCAGGGACTGGTGGCGGGGCTGGCTGCCGGTGAGCCGGTGGGGCTCGCGGTGGCCGTCGGCGTCGGGGTGGGCGACCCGTGCGGCTTCTTGGTCGGTCCGACCGGCGGCAGCGTGACGAGCACGGTCGGCGTGGCCGTCGGCGTCGACGTCGGGGTGGCCGTTGGCGTCGCGGTGGCGGTCGGCGTGGCCGTCACCCCCGTCGCCTTGGGGAACTGCTCGACCGGCTCGCCCTCCAGGGCCCTCGTCATGAACCTCTTGAAGATCGGAGCGGCCAGGGTCCCGCCGTACCCGCTGGCGCCGAGCGAGTGACCGCTGGGGCGACCGACCCACACGGCCGTGGCGAGCTGCGGGGTGAAGCCGCAGAACCACGCGTTCCTGTTGTCCTGGGTGGTGCCGGTCTTGCCGGCGGTCGGACGTCCCGGGATCTTGGCCCGGGTGCCGGTGCCCTCGGAGACCACCTTCTGCATCGCGTAGGTCGCGTCGGCAGCCGTCTCCTCGGAGAAGACCCGGTTCTTGTGGTCCTTGGCCTTGTAGACGACGTTGCCGTGCCGGTCCTTCACCTGGAGGACGAAGTAGGGGTCGGCGTGCTCCCCCTTGGCCGCGAACGTCGCGTACCCGTTGGCGTGGTCGAGCGGGCGGACCTGGTAGCCGCCGGAGCCCAGCGCGACCTGCTGGGAGATGCTGCCCTCGCCGTCGAGCGGCGTGGTGATGCCGGCCTTGTGCGCGAGGTCCACCACCTTCCTCGGCCCGATCTCGCACGCCAGGCGCGTGTAGACGGTGTTCACGGAGTGGGCGAGCGCGGTGGCCAGGTCGATCTGCCCGAACGGCGGGTCGCCGGCGTCGTTGCGGACCTGGTCGCCGCACACGTCCTGCGGGGAGTGGCCGTCGTACCGGTCGGACAGGTGCTTGCCGTTCTCGAGGGCCGTCGCGAGCACGTAGGGCTTCATCGACGAGCCCGGCTCGACGCCCTGGGAGGAGTCGGCGAAGTCGAGGCCGCCCGCCGTCGCCCCTCCGTAGTAGGCGATCACCCGCCCGGTGCCGGGCTGGACGGCGACCAGGGCCCCGACCGGCGCGTCCGGCTTCTTGCCCTTGGGCAGCGCGTCCTGGATCTCCTGGCGGGCCGCGTCCTGCGCCCGCTTCTCGATGGTCGTGGTCACGACGAGCCCGCCGGCGGCGATGGTGTCCTCCGCGAAGCCGTGCTTCTCGAGGTCGGCCACCACCTGGTCGCGCACGTGGTCGAGGTCGCCCGCGAGCGACGTCGACGCCCTGCGGCCGGCGACCTTCGGGTACTTCGCGGCGGCGCGCTGCTCCTGCGTCAGCCAGCCCTTCTTGACCATGCCGTTGAGGACGTAGTCCCAGCGGTCCTTGGCGCGCTGCGGGTGCCGCTCCGGGTCGTAGCCGGCAGGGGAGCGGATGCTGCTGGCCAGCACGGCGGCCTGCGCGGGCGTGAGCTGGCTGGCGTGCACCGCCGGCCCGAAGTAGGTGCTCGCGGCCGCCTCGATGCCGAACGCGCCGCGGCCGAAGTAGATCGTGTTGAGGTAGTCCTCGAGGATCTGGTCCTTGCTCACGGTGCGGCTCATCTTCAGCGCGATGAAGACCTCCTTGATCTTCCGCGAGAAGGTCCGCTCCTGCGTCAGGAAGGCGTTCTTCGCGTACTGCTGCGTGATCGTCGAGCCGCCCTGCTCGACGCCGCCGCCCTTGACGTTGCTGAACATCGCCCGGGCGATGCCCTTGGGGCTGATGCCGGGCTCGGAGTAGAAGTCGCGGTCCTCGGCGGCGAGCACGGCGTGCTGGGCGGCCGGCGAGACCTTGCTCAGCGGCACGAGCACGCGGTTGGTGCCGAAGCGGGCCATCGGGCTGCCGTCCGCGTAGAGCAGCTGCAGCGCCTGCTTGGTGGAGAACGCGCTCGGCTCGGGCACGTCGGTGACGGCGTAGCCGAGACCGCACCCCCCGAGCAGCACGAGGGCGGAGCCGGCGGCGACGACCGAGGCGCGCTTCTTCCAGGACTGGTCTCGCCACAGGTTCACCCCTGCATCCTGCCCCGCTCGTGTCGCGTCCACCTGCGGGCAGGGTGTGGTGGCCGTCACGACACTTCTCGTTCACCCGCTGTTGCCCGGGAACGCTGCGATGACGTACGGTCTCTCCTGACACCGCGATGTATCGCTGCGATACATCGCACCAGCAGGAAGGGGCGAAGGAGTGCTCGAGCTCGCCGTCCTCGGTCTGCTGCACGAGAGCCCCCTGCACGGGTACGAGCTGCGCCAGCGGCTCAAGGCCACGCTCGGGAGCTTTCGGGCCTTCTCGTACGGATCGCTCTACCCCACGCTCCGCCGGATGAAGGACGCCGGCTGGATCGCGGAGGACGAGGGCGACGCCGACGTGGTGGCCGGGGCGCCCGCCCTCACCGGCCGGCGCGGCAAGGTCGTCTACAAGCTCACCGCCGAGGGCAAGGAGAAGTTCACCGAGCTCCTGTCCGAGGCCGGCCCCTCCTCCTGGGAGGACGAGCAGTTCGGCGTGCACTTCGCGTTCTTCAGCAAGACCGACCCCGAGGTGCGCGTGCGCATCCTCGAGGGCCGTCGCTCGCGTCTCGAGGAGCGCCGGGAAGGCGTCCGCGCCGGTCTCGCGCGCACCCGTGCACGGCTCGACAGCTACACCCTCCAGCTCCAGGAGCACGGCCTGGAGTCCGTCGACCGCGAGGTCCGGTGGCTCTCCGAGCTCATCGAGACCGAGCGCAAGAACATCCCCCACTAGCACCTCGCTAGAGCTGAACAGGAGATCTCCCGCATGGGTTCCGTCCGCGTAGCCATCGTCGGCGTCGGCAACTGCGCCGCGTCGCTCGTCCAGGGCGTCGAGTACTACCGCGACGCCGACCCGGCCGGCAGGGTCCCCGGCCTGATGCACGTCCAGCTCGGTGACTACCACGTGCGGGACATCGAGTTCGTCGCCGCGTTCGACGTCGACGCCAAGAAGGTCGGCCGCGACCTCTCCGAGGCGATCTTCGCGTCGGAGAACAACACGATCAAGATCGCCGACGTGCCGCCGATGGACCTCCCGGTCCTGCGCGGCCACACCCTCGACGGTCTCGGCAAGTACTACCGGCTGACGATCGACGAGTCCGACGAGCAGCCGGTGGACGTCGTCCAGGCGCTCAAGGACGCG
>DATJGA010000137.1:0-2055 GCA_035495395.1 Mycobacteriales bacterium
CTTCCCTGCCATGTCGGTCATCGGGAGATCAAAGCACTCGACGCCGGTGGTTGGCTGAGGGCATGGCGGCGCCCGCGTGGAGGACCTGGACCGCGCTGGCCATCATCTACGTCGTCTGGGGCTCGACCTACCTCGCGATCCGCTACGCCGTCGACGGCCTGCCGCCCCTGCTCACCGCCTCCGCCCGCTTCTTCGTCTCCGCCGCGCTGCTCGCCGGCTGGGTCGCGGTACGACGGGGCAGCCGGCCCTTCCGGGCCACCGGCCGGCAGTGGCTGGGTGCCGTCGCGGTCGGCCTGCTCCTCCTGCTCGGGGGCAACGGCGCGGTCATGGTCGCCGAGGACGCGCACCTGCCCTCGGGGCTCACCGCGCTGCTGGTCGCGGGCGTGCCGCTGTTCGTGGTGGCGCTGCGCTGGCTGCTGCACGACCGGCCCTCGCCCCGCACGCTGCTCGGTGTCGGGGTGGGCTTCGCCGGGCTGGCGGTGCTGCTGCTCCCCGGGTCACGGCCGTCCGGGGTCTCGATCGGCGCCGCGCTGCTGGTGATGACCGGCAGCTTCCTGTGGTCGTGCGGCTCGGTGCTCGCCGGGCGGGTGCAGCTGCCGACCGACCCCCTCGTCGTGACGATCGGCGAGATGCTCGGCGGCGCTGCGGGTCAGGCGGTCGTGGGCCTGGCCCGGGGCGAGCGCCTCGACGTCGGGGCCGCCGGGCCGAAGGCCTGGCTGGCGCTGGCCTACCTCGTCGTCTTCGGCTCGGTGATCGCGTTCACGGCGTACTCGTGGCTGCTGCAGACCGCGCCGGTCAGCCAGGCCGCGACGTACGCGTACGTGAACCCGGTCGTCGCCGTGGTGCTCGGCGCTGCGGTGGCCGGCGAGAGCATCACCGTCACCAGCCTGGTGGGCGGGCTCGTCACGCTGGTCGCGGTCTACCTCGTCGTCACCGAGGAGGGCCGGCGCCGGCGTCGGGTGCCGGTGGAGCCGGCCTACGTGCCGACCGAGCGGCAGGGGCGGTTGCGCAGCTCCGCGACGTAGTCGTCCGGCGCCCCGGCCGCCTCGGCGGCGTCGGCGAGCACGCCCAGGTAGCGCGCGCTCGGCAGGCCGCCCTCGAACCCGTCGAGCAGGTAGACCCAGGCCAGGGGGCTGCCCTCCAGGCTGGCCACCCGCACCCGCACCTTGCGGTAGAGCCCGGTGTCCGCGCCCTCCCACTCGTCGAGGTGCCGCTCGTCCTGGGGCGTCACGTCGTACAGCCCGACGTACACGTGGCTGCCGGGGTCCTCGACGATCGTGGCGAGCGCGCCCTCCCAGCCCAGGTCCTCGCCGCCGAAGGTCAGCCGCCAGCCCTCGAGCCAGCCGGTGCCCGCCGCGGGGGAGTGGGGGCAGCGCTGCTCCATCTGCGCCGGGTCCATGTTGGAGCCGTACGCCGCGTAGAGCGCCATGGCGCGAGCGTAGCGAGAGCGGCGTGCTGTCCCGTGCCGACGCGCAGGTGCGGAAGAATGGTCGGGTGACTCGCATCGCCGTCGTCGGAGGAGGCCCCGCCGGGTACGAGGCCGCCCTCGTGGCGGTCCAGCTCGGCGCCGAGGTGACGCTGGTCGACCGCGACGGCGTCGGCGGGATGTGCGTGCTGGCCGACTGCGTCCCGAGCAAGACCCTCATCGCGACCAGCGACGCCCTCACCCAGCTCGGCAGCGCGGACCACGTCGGCGTGCGGGTCGCGGAGGGCGGCGTCCACGCCGACCTGGCCGAGGTGAACCAGCGGGTCAAGTCGCTGGCGCTGGCGCAGTCCGCCGACATCTCCGCCCGGCTCGTCCGCGAGGGCGTGACGGTGCTGCGCGGCCACGCCCGGCTGCTGCCCGGCCGGCGCGTCCAGGTCGACAACGAGGTCCTCGCCACCGACGTGGTGCTGCTCGCCACCGGCGCGACGCCGCGGGTGCTCGCCGGGGCCGAGCCGGACGGCGAGCGCATCCTCGACTGGCGCCAGCTCTACGACCTGCCCGCCCTGCCCGAGCACCTGGTGGTCGTCGGGTCCGGTGTCACGGGCGCCGAGTTCGCCAGCGCCTACCTC